>SDZE01000288.1 GCA_004173095.1 Bradyrhizobiaceae bacterium | reverse complement strand
GGGCCGCAGGAATCGCCGTATTCAGGAGCAGCCAAAGAACGACGGCAAGGCCGAGCCCAGTCAGGTCGAGTCCACCAAGCCTGAATCCGCGAAACCAGAACCCGCGAAGCCAGAACCGGCCAAAGAGACTGCGCCTACGACGCCGGTGGACAACAGCAAGCCAGCCGAAGCGGTGAAGCCGGAACCCAGGCCTGAGCCGAAGCCGGAAGCACCGGCGGCGACCCGAGCCGATCCTGTGCCGCCGGTGACACCGGCCCCGGCGACGCCAGCGCCGGCCGCAACAGAGCCGGCGAAGCCGAACGCAGAGTGATCGACCTCAATCGATCGGCATAAACGCAAAAGCCCGGCCGTGAGGCCGGGCTTCTTTGTAGTGGCGCTGAGTTGGCCACGGAGGCGGTGCCTCTGCGGCCGCACCAAGCTTAGCCGTTGTCTTCGTCGTCGTTGCCCTGGGCGTCCGGATCGAAGAATTCGCCGGCTGCAGCCAGCGCTTCGGCGGCGGCGTCCTGATCTTCCTGGCGGTTCGAGATGTCTTCGCCGCGGTTGATGCGCTCGGCCTCAGCTTCCGAACGTGCCACGGTGACGCTGACGCTGACTTCGACTTCCGGATGCACGGCGATCGAGATCTTGTGCTGGCCGATGGTCTTGATCGGCGCGTCGAGCAGCACCTGGCTGCGCGCGAAGGTGATGCCGTCGGCTTCGAACGAGGCGATGATGTCGCGCACCGACACCGAGCCGAACAGCTGGCCGGTTTCCGATGCCTGACGGATGATGACGACGTTGCGGCCGTCGATCTTCTCGGCAACCTTGGTGGCTTCGCCCTTGGCCTTGATGTTGTTGGCTTCAAGGTCGGCCTTCATACCATCATACTTGGCGCGGCTTTCGGCGGTGGCGCGCAGGGCCTTGCCGCGCTTGAGCAGGAAGTTGCGGGCATAACCGTCCTTGACGCGGACGACTTCGCCCATCTGGCCGAGCTTGGCGACGCGTTCCAGCAGAATGACTTCCATTTTCGATCTCCTTTGGTGTGTTCGATTGATGTGAGGTGAAGGTAAATCTTGTCAGACCGCCGCGGGGGGCGGGCGACGTTCGCCGAGACGTTGGCGAAATCCGAAAAACGCATCGGCGAGGCCGAGGCAGACCAGCGCCAGAACGGGCCAGCCGAGCACCATGACCATCGCGTAGATCATGCTCAGCACCAGCGTGCGACTGCGCATGCCCATGGTGAGCGCATGCAGCGTCGCGAAGCCCGTGAGTGCATAGGCCATCAGCAGCGTTGCCGAAACGATCTGCGCGAACAACCCGACGGTGCCGCCGAGAAAGATCAGCGCGATTACGACACACAGCGCCACCAGCGTCATCGGCGGCAGCGCCAGCATGCGCAGATCCGGCCATGGCCGCTTGAGACGGCCGGAGGTCGATGTGATGCGGCCGGCGAGCCAGAGATTCAGCGTCAGCGTAATGATGGCGACCACGGACGCGGCGGATGGCGCGATGGTGGCAATGGCGGTGGCGATATTGTCGGTATCGCCCTCGGCGCGGCCCGCCATCATGCGCGAGAACGAGCCCTTCAGCGCGGCGATGATGGTCTCGCTGTCGGTGCCGAGCGTCAGCAGCGCGGCGATCGTGGTGATGGACGCGAACACGGCGATCCACATCAGGAGGCGGCCGACCGGATACCACTCGGTCGTCGTCGCAGGGCCGCCGGCAACGGATGCAGGGGCTTCGACCGTGCGGCCGAGCAGCGCCAGATGGCCGAGCCACCAGGCCGGCAGTGCGATGGTGATGGCGAAGATGGCGAGATAGCCCATGCCGAAGATCAGGCCGAGCGAGGTCGCCGCGGCAATGCCGCCGATCGTGGCTGCGATCGGTCCCCAGCCAAGGCACGCCACCATCAGCGGCAGCGGGGCAAGATAGAAAAGAAGGATGGAGATCAGCGCGCCCGAAACGATCGAGGCGAACATCACTGCCGAAGCAGCGCCTGCGGCGAGCGCGATCAAGAGAGTGGAGATCATCAGCTGTCCCGCCCCCTTTGAGCGGTTAGAGGCTCGTCGCCCCAACCATCGGCAACCGGAGGTCCGGAAGCCTTATGAGAAATCGAAAGACCGACCGGCGGCGAGAGGCCGCCGGTCGAAAACGTTTAACGGATCACGTAGGGCAGTAGGCCGAGGAAGCGCGCGCGCTTGATGGCGCGGGCGAGCTCACGCTGCTTCTTGGCGGACACGGCCGTGATGCGGCTCGGCACGATCTTGCCGCGCTCGGACACGTAACGCATCAGCAGCTTGCTGTCCTTGTAGTCGATCTTCGGCGCATTGGCTCCCGTGAACGGGCAGGTCTTGCGGCGACGGAAAAACGGGCGACGTGCACCAGCTTCAGCCATGTGTCTTACTCCTCAACCGATGCTTCGTTGTCGTCACGCGGGCGGCGCGGGCCACGATCCGGACGATCGCCACGGAAACCGCCTTCGCGGTCGCCACGGAAACCACCACCCGGACGGTCGTCGCGTTCACGATCGCGATCGGCCTTGCGCATCATCGCCGACGGACCTTCCTCGTGCTCTTCGACGCGGGTGGTCAGATAACGGATGACGTCTTCGTTGATGCGCTCCTGGCGCTCGATCTCGACGATCGCGGCCGACGGTGCATCGATGTTTAGCAGAACGAAGTGAGCCTTGCGGTTCTTGTTCATGCGATAGGTGAGGGAGCGCACGCCCCAATTCTCGGTCTTGGTGATCTTGCCACCAGCGCCTTCGACGATCGTGGTGATCTGCGCGGTGAAGTCTTCCACCTGCTGCGCACTCGCGTCCTGACGCGCGAGGAATACATGCTCGTAGAGAGCCATGGGAGTCCTTTCCAGTGTTAGCGCATCACCCGGCGGCAAGCCCTTCGAACCCTTCGGAAAGGACTCGACTGCTCAGAAGGCGGGAGCACGGGACGACGGACCGACTGGCCCTATCGCAACGAAATCTGAAAAAGGATTTTGCTGTGACCGTCCGTTCAGCTCCCGGCCGGGATCTGCGGATCGGGGCCTTATACGCATTTTTGCCTCTAAGGCAAGGGAAACGGCATGTTTCTGCGGACCGTAGCGATATGCGCCGGACCCGGGGTTCCAGCGCGGCAACTTGACATTGGCGGTCATGCCAGTGTCTTACGGCGCACGTTTTCAGCATTTTAACCCAGAATAGAGCGAGACCGGGGTGCGCCGATGACCGCAGCATTTACATTTCCCGGCCAGGGTTCCCAGGCCGTCGGCATGGGCAAGGCCCTCGCAGACGCGTTTCCGGCCGCCAAATCGGTGTTCGATGAGGTCGATTCGGCGCTTGGTGAGAAACTGACGGCCATTATCTGGGAAGGTCCGGCCGAAACTCTTCAACTGACCCAAAATGCCCAGCCGGCGCTGATGGCGGTATCGCTGGCCACCATGCGCGTGCTGGAAACCGAAGCCGGTATTTCCATCGGCAAGGATGCAGCTTTCGTCGCCGGTCACTCGCTCGGCGAATATTCGGCGCTGGCCGCGGCCGGCAGCCTTTCGATCAGCGATGCAGCCCGCCTGCTGCGCACCCGCGGCCAGGCGATGCAGAAGGCCGTGCCGGTCGGTGTCGGCGCCATGGCGGCGCTGCTGGGCATGGATTACGAGGTTGCCGTCGCGGTCGCCGCGGAAGCTGCGCAGGGGCAGGTCTGCCAGGCCGCCAACGACAATGGCGGCGGACAGGTCGTGGTGTCCGGCGACAAGGCCGCGGTTGACCGCGCCGTTGAAATCGCCAAGGCCAAGGGCGCCAAGCGCGCGATGCTGCTGCCGGTGTCGGCGCCGTTCCATTGCAGCCTGATGCAGCCCGCCGCCGATGTCATGGCCGATGCCTTGGCCAGGGTGACGATCAACAAGCCGGCGGCACCGCTGGTGTCGAATGTACTGGCTTCGGCCATCACCGATCCCGACGAGATCCGCCGCCGCCTGATCGAGCAAGTCACGGGCACTGTGCGCTGGCGCGAGTCTGTGTCCTATATGGCCGGGCAGGGGGTGACCCGCTTCCTCGAGATCGGCGCCGGCAAGGTGCTCAGCGGTCTGGTGAAGCGGATCGCGGATGGTGCCGTCGGCGTGTCCGTCGGTGGTCCCAATGACATTGCCGCTGCCAAAGACGCGCTGACCGCAGCGCAGTCGGCCTGAGGCCAAAGGAGAAAATGATGTTCGATTTGACAGGCAAGACGGCGCTTGTAACCGGCGCCACCGGCGGCATCGGCGGCGCGATCGCAACGGCCCTGCATGCGCAGGGTGCTACGGTGGCGCTGTCCGGCACCCGCCGCGAGGTTCTGGAAGCGCTTGCCGCCAAGCTCGGCGACCGCGCCCATGTGCTGCCGTGCAATCTCTCGGACGCGGCGGAGGTCGAACAGCTGGTGCCATCGGCTGAAAAGGCGATGGGGCAACTCGACATTCTGGTCGCCAATGCCGGCATCACCCGGGACAATCTGTTCGTGCAGCTGCGCGATGAAGACTGGGACAATGTCATCAACGTCAATCTGACATCGACCTTCCGTCTCGCCCGTGCCGCCACCAAGCTGATGATGCGCAAGCGCTTCGGCCGTATCATCGCCATCACCTCGGTGGTCGGCGTGACCGGAAATCCCGGACAGGGCAATTATACGGCGGCCAAGGCCGGCCTGATCGGCATGATCAAGACGCTCGGCGCCGAATATGCCAAGCGCAACGTCACCGCCAACTGTATCGCGCCGGGTTTCATCGCCACGCCGATGACCGACGTGCTGAACGACAAACAGCGCGAAACGATTCTCACCAAGGTGCCTGCGGGTCGTCTCGGTTCGCCCGAGGACATCGCCGCTGCGGCGGTTTATCTCGCCTCGAACGAAGCCGCCTACGTCACCGGACAAACCATCCATGTGAATGGCGGCATGGCCATGATCTAGCTGTGCGGGTTCCCGCAACGCTGTGATTCAATTGAGCTTTGGACGGTCGCCGCAGCATGTGGCAATGCCATTTGATGTGTGCTAATCGAGCGTTCAACGGTGGGGCAAAGAAGGCCATTGCAGGATGTAGAAACCCTGTATATTGGCGGGGCAAGCCTGCCGTTTTTCGCGAGGCTCCGTCGGCACGACGGGGCCATTCCACAAAGCGCGGATGCGCAAGGTTTAACGAGTTTACGCTCCATGATGGCTCGTATCGTCTACGGACGAGCCTGGGTAACAAGCACGAGGTTGATATGAGCGAGATTGGCGAGCGAGTGAAGAAGATCGTGGTCGAACACCTTGGTGTCGAGCCCGAGAAGGTGATCGATTCCGCGAGCTTCATCGACGATCTCGGCGCCGACAGCCTCGACACCGTCGAGCTCGTGATGGCGTTCGAAGAAGAGTTCGGCTGCGAGATTCCGGACGATGCCGCCGAAACGATCCTGACGGTCGGCGACGCCACCAAGTTCCTCGAAAAGAATGCCAAGAGCTAACTTCTCGCGTGACACATTCTGAAGCCGGCCGGATCGCGTCGCCGCGGTCCACCGGCTTCTTGCTGTGAAGCGCCCGAAAGAGCTTTTGAAAGGAAGTCGTGGAGATGCAGATGAGGCGGGTAGTCGTCACGGGCCTGGGCATGGTGTCGCCATTAGCCTGCGGTGTCGAGCCGACCTGGAAGCGCATTCTCAACGGGGACAGCGGCGCCAAGCGCATCGACACCTTCGAGGTGTCGGATCTTCCTGCACAGATCGCCTGCATGATTCCGCGCGGCGACGGCACCAACGACACGTTCAATCCCGATCAGTGGATGGAGCCGAAGGATCAGCGCAAGGTCGATGACTTCATCGTCTTTGCGATGTGTGCCGCCACGCAGGCGCTGAAGGACGCCAACTGGCATCCGTCCAGCCACGAAGATCAATGCGCCACAGGCGTGCTGATCGGCTCCGGCATCGGTGGTCTCACCGGCATTGCCGAGACGGCGATCACGCTGAAAGAGCGCGGTCCGCGAAAAGTCTCGCCGTTCTTCATTCCCGGCCGTCTGATCAATCTGGCATCGGGCTATGTCTCGATCGAACACGGGCTCAAGGGCCCCAATCATTCCGTTGTCACGGCATGCTCAACGGGTGCGCATGCGATCGGTGATGCCGCGCGCCTGATCGCGCTGGGCGATGCCGACGTGATGGTGGCGGGCGGCACGGAATCGCCAGTCAGCCGCATCGCGATGGCCGGCTTTGCCGCCGCACGGGCGCTCTCGACCGGCTTCAACGACACGCCGCAAAAGGCATCGCGCCCTTACGACAAGGACCGCGACGGCTTTGTCATGGGCGAGGGCGCTGGCGTCGTCATCCTGGAAGAATACGAACACGCCAAAGCACGCGGCGCGAAGATGTATGCCGAGGTCGTCGGCTACGGCCTGTCCGGCGATGCCTATCACATCACCTCGCCGTCGCCCGATGGCGATGGCGGCTTCCGCAGCATGAGCGCTGCGTTGAAGCGCGCGGGTATGGTTGCTTCCGATCTCGACTACATCAACGCCCACGGCACATCGACGCCGCTTGGTGACGAGATCGAACTCGGTGCCGTGCAGCGTCTGCTCGGCAATGCCGCGTCGAAGGTCGCCATGTCGTCCACCAAATCGTCCACCGGCCATCTGCTGGGGGCCGCTGGCGCTATCGAGGCGATCTTCAGCATCCTCGCGATTCGCGACAATGTCGCGCCGCCGACCATCAATCTCGACAATCCGTCGGTGCAAACGACCATCGACCTCGTGCCACACACGTCGCGGCCGAAGGAGATCAATACAGTGCTGTCGAACTCTTTCGGGTTTGGCGGTACCAATGCGTCTGTGATCCTGAAGCGCGTCACTGCTTAGAGACATTCCACCGTTTCGCCGCAATCCGCATCGATTGCTGCCCCAGCTTACGTTTATGGGCGTATGTTATTGATGGTATTCGGATTCGATGTGGATTCGTTCCGTCAGGATTGGACTCTAGGTATCATCGATGAGTGAGAGGTCGCCCATTTCGCCCCGCAGCCCGCGCGCCGCGCTGGAGCCCGAACAGGTTCCGCCGCCGCCCAAGCGGTCGGATGTGGCACGTAGCCCGCTCGTCGTGTTCGGCAATGCCGTCATCACGTTCATCATTCTTGCGATGCTCGCCACCGGCGGCGTTTATGTCTATGGCCGCCAGGCGCTGGAATCGCCGGGGCCGTTGCCGGACGACAAGATCGTCAACATCCCGGCCCGCGCCGGCAAGGGCGATATCGCCGAAGTGCTGCAGCGCGAGGGCGTCATCGATGCCAATCGCTGGGTGTTCCTCGGCGCCGTGTTTGCGCTGAAAGCGGCGCAGGATCTGAAGCCGGGCGAGTATCTGTTCCAGAAGAACGCCAATTTGCGTGACGTCATCGGCGTCATTGTCGATGGCAAGGTGGTGCAGCATTCGGTGACGATCCCTGAGGGGCTGACCTCCGAGCAGATCGTCGCGCGTCTGACCGAGAACGACATTTTCACCGGCTCAATCCGCGAAATGCCGCGTGAGGGCACGCTGCTGCCGGAGACCTACAAGTTTCCCCGCGGCACGCCGCGCGAGCAGGTGATCCAGCGCATGCAGCGCGAACAGAAGCGCGTGCTGGCCGAGATCTGGGAGCGTCGCAGCGGCGATGTGCCGGTCAGAACGCCGGAACAACTGGTGACGCTGGCCTCGATCGTCGAGAAGGAAACCGGCCGCGCCGACGAGCGCAGCCGCGTCGCGGCCGTGTTCGCCAACCGCCTGCAGAAGAAGATGCGACTGCAGAGCGATCCGACCATCATCTATGGTCTGGTCGGCGGCAAGGGGACGCTGGGCCGCCCCATCAAGCGCAGCGAGATCCAGCAGCCGTCGCCCTACAACACCTATGTGGTCGATGGCCTGCCGCCGGGGCCGATCGCCAATCCTGGCCGCGCATCGCTTGAGGCGACCGCCAGTCCCGCGCGCACCCGCGATCTGTTCTTCGTTGCCGATGGCACCGGCGGTCATACGTTCACAGAAACCTATGACGCCCATCAGAAGAACGTCGCGAAACTGCGGGCCAGCGAAAAAGCCGCGCAGAACGACACGGTTGAGCCCGCGGAAGAGACGCCGCCGCCGGCTGCTGCCGTGCCGGCCGACAGCAGTTCTGCCACCGGCGCCGCGCCGCGGCAGGCGCCCGCCAAACAGCAGCGTTCACGGACCCCGCCGGCCCGACAGGGCGCCGCCCAGCCCAGCGGTGCGCCTGTCGCGCAATAACCAGACGCGTGAACCGCGCTGATCTTTCGTCCGGCCCGAATGGGCCTATCCTTGTTCCGGTTCGCAGATCCGCGAATCTCATGTCGATTTTGGAGCGTGACGCGATGGTGTTGTCGAGCATGACCGGCTTCGCGCGGAGCCACGGCACCAGCGGCCCTTATTCGTTCGAGTGGGAATTGAAGTCCGTCAACGCCAAGGGCTTCGATCTCCGATTCCGCATGCCGCCGGGTTTTGACGAAGTTGAAGCGATCGCGCGCAAGCGCGCGACCGACGTTCTGTCGCGTGGCACCGTCTATGCGAATCTCACCGTGAAGCGCGCCAATGCCGAGGCTGCCGTACGCATCAACGAGGCTGTGCTGAACGCCGTGCTGAAGATCGCCGCCGAGATGGCGAGCAAGATCGACGCTGTCGCACCCAGCATCGACGGACTGATGAATATCAAGGGCGTGATCGAAATGGTCGAGCCCGAGGCCGATGAGGCCGAAGAGGCCGCAGCGAAGATCGCCGTGGCCGCAGCATTCGAGGACGCGCTGGAGGCGCTCATCGAGATGCGCAAGCGCGAGGGCGCGACGCTCGGTGTGATCCTGACCCAGCGGCTCGACGAGATCGAAACACTGGCGAAGAAGGCCGAGGCGGCACCGGGTCGCAAGCCCGAGGCAATTCGCGCGCGCATCGCCGAGCAGATCGCAACATTGCTCGATGCATCCGATCGCTTCGATCAGGATCGTCTCTCGCAGGAAGCGCTGATGATCGCCACCAAGGCGGATATCCGCGAGGAGCTCGACCGTATCGCATCGCATGTGTCGCAGGCGCGCGAGATGATCAAAAAAGGTGGCCCGGTCGGACGCCGGCTGGACTTCCTGTCGCAGGAGTTCAACCGTGAAGTGAACACATGCTGCTCCAAGTCCGGCGATCTCGAACTGACCAGCACCGGTCTGGAAATGAAGAACGTCGTGGAACAGTTTCGCGAACAGGTTCAGAATCTGGAGTGATCATGTCGGGCTTCGAAGGAGTGGAGCGGCGCGGTTTGATGTTCGTGCTGTCGTCGCCGTCCGGCGCCGGCAAGACGACGCTGACGCGTATGCTGATCGACGAAATCGCTGATCTTAGGATGTCGATCTCGGTGACCACGCGGCCCATGCGGCCGGGCGAGACCGAAGGCAAGGACTATTACTTCGTCGATCAGGCGAAATTCGATCAGATGGTCGCCAATGACGAACTGCTCGAATGGGCAAAAGTATTCGACAACTGCTACGGCACGCCGAAAGCGCCCGTCGAGACCGCGCTCGCCAACGGGCACAATGTGCTGTTCGACATCGATTGGCAGGGCGCACAGCAGCTCTACAGCCGCGCGCCGAACGACATGGTGTCGGTGTTTATCCTGCCGCCGTCGGTGCAGGCGCTGGAGCAACGGCTACACACGCGGGCGCAAGACTCCGAAGAGGTCATCCGCGGCCGCATGAAGAAGGCTGGCGACGAGATGAGCCATTTCGACGCCTACGACTACATCGTCGTCAACGACAATATCGGCATCGCCTTCGAAGCGGTGAAATCGATCCTGCGCGCCGAACAGCTCAAGCTGCAGCGTCAGGTCGGCATGGTCGCCTTCGTGCAAAAGCTGCGCCAGCAGCTTTAGTTATTTTGTAGCTACGCCAGCAGCTCTGATCACTGTTTGCTCGCCGTCCATCGGCCGCTGCAGCCATTCGACATTTGCATCGAACCACCGCCGCTGCGGCCGGACAGCCGACCCGTCATGATGGCGCTGACGCTGCCGCTGCTGCCGACCCCTTGCAAAGTACCGCTCGAGCTGATGCTGCCGCCGTCGCCGGTGCGGCCACCGGAGATCGTCAATGTGCTGCTGGCGGACTTGCCAGCGCACACGGCCGACTGACCGGTGAAACTGATCAGCCAGCTGCCGTCGAATCTGGCGGCACTGCCGCCGCCATCTCCAGAGCCGATGCCAGAACTGCGCCGGGTCGGCGCGGTACGCGGCTCGGATCGCTCGCGCCGGGCGGGTCTTGCGGCGCGCGGCGCGGAGGACGAGCCGGACAGCGACTTGTTGTCGTTGCCGAGACTGCCGCCGGTGGCGCCCTGGCTCCATGCATCGTAGCTGCTGCCGAGTGCGATAACGAGCAGGCAGGAGAGGATCGCGGATTTCATCATGGCGTGCGAAGATTTCATGGCGATTACTGCTTGGATGCGACCCAGCGGCCCGAGCATCCGTCGGATCGCTGGAACGTGCCCGAGCCACTGCGGCCGGAGAGGCGACCCTGGCTGGTGACGCCGATGCCACTGTAATTGCCGCTGCCGCGCACGGCGCCGTTGGCACTTACAGTCGCGCTGCCGTTGCCGTTGCTGCCCGTCATCCGTCCGCCTGCCACGACGAATTGTTCCGTCAGCGTGTCGGTGCAGCCCGAGGTGCCTGCGCTCGATATCGACCATACGCCGTCGAAACTGCCACCACCGCCTTCGCTCCGGCTGCGTGTCGCGGTCTGACGGCGCGGCGCGGGACGTTCCGAACGCTCGCGCCGGGCCGGCGGTGCCGCGCGGGATTGCGGAGTGGAGCCCGACAGCGTCTTGGTATCATTGCCGAGGCTGCCACCGGTGGCGCCCTGAGCGAAGGCCGCGCTGCCTGAGAGAAGCACGGTGGCTGCGGAGATCATCAATCCGGATCGAAGGAACATATCCATCAGCTTTCGAATGAACGAACCTAGAGTTTCGCCTCGGGGCCTTTGACTGAATTGGCGCAAATGGCGCCGACGATGGCGCATGACTTGCCGGTCTTGCTGCACTGATCGATGGCGGCATCGCGCGCCTGTGGCAGCGTTTTGCGTGCCACCAGCGACCAGTTGCCGCCGAGTGCCGCAAAGGCCCCGCAGTTGGATCCGTAGAATGACAGTTCGAGCGCGCACGAGGCGGTGCCGCATTGCGCGCGCGCCTTGCCCACTGCGGATTTGCGGGACGGCTGATCCCACGACATGCCCCATTTCTTGTCGCGGGCGTCGTAGACGATGGCGCCCCACGGCTTGACGTCCTGGATCACGCGAAGCCGCTGCAGCAGGCCTTCGGTCGCTTCCCCGGTTGGGGGCAGGCCGCCCTTGATCTGAAAGTCGCGGATTGCCACTGCGATGCCGTTCTTGCTGTTCAGCGGCTCCGGATCAAAGTTCAGCTCATAAAGGCGATCGCTGATCTCGCTGAGCTTGACCGGATCGGTGATCGCCAGCCTATCGAAATCGATGCGCGGTGCGTCGGGCAGACGTGCCTCCTGCACAGGCTTGTCCGGCACCACCAGCGGCATGGCCGCGGCAGGCGCGACGAAATAGAAATTGCCGTCGATCGGCGATGAGGACACCCAGGGCTGTTGCGCGCCGCCGGTTGAGCGTTTCACCGCAAGGCCGACCTGGTTGAAGGTCTGGAAGATGTCGAGACCGGCGCGCCGCACCGTCGTGGCCAGCGCCTTGGTGTAGGGGCTGTTGCCATCAGCGCCGTCCTGCGCCACCGAACCGGGCTGCGTCGCATAGGAGATCAGCGTGCCTTCCGGCGCCCGCATCTGTGCAAGCCCGCCCTCCGCCGCACGCAGGCCGCGTGCACCGAACGGGTTGTTGCGGCAGGCATCGAGGATGACCATGTTGAGCCGCGTGCCGGCACCCTGCATCTGCCGCAGCACCAGATTGACATCGACCATCTGGAAATCGACATCGGCCTCGCGGGTCGGATTGGCGCTGACGGGGACGAGATAGTTCGAGCCCGCCACCTGGACGCCGTGGCCGGCATAGTAGAACAGCGCGACATCGGCGCCCTGCACCTGCCGGCCGAAATTCTGTACAGCTAGGTCGAGCGAGGCCTTGTCGAGATCGAGCTGCGCTTCGCCGCCGACCAGCGTGAAGCCGAGCCCGGACAGCGTCTGCGCCATCAGCCTGGCGTCGTTTTTCGGATTATCGAGGCGGGTAATGTTTTGATAGTTGGAATTGCCGACGACCAGCGCGATGCGTTTCTCGGCATGGGCGATGCCGATCGTCGCGATCAGTGCAGCAATAATCAGCGCGAGCGATCGCGTGGTGCGGACGAAATGGTCCATGATTCAAACCTGACAATGGGATCATGGTAACCGGCACGGCGCGAATCGCAATTGGCTGGACGCGCAGTGACGCGGTTCTTGTGACTGTACCTCATGGTGAGGAGCGCGCGTTGGCGCGCGTCTCGAACCATGAGTTGGTTTGGCTCCGGAAGCCCGCGGCCGATCCTTCGAGACGCCGCGCAACTGCGCGGCTCCTCAGGATGAGGACGGAGCAACGGATGAGGCAGAGCAACGTAGCGAGCCGTTCCGACTACAGGCGTCCGCCTATCACGCATTCGCCAGCATGATGCGGCCGACCACTTTACCGGCGCGCAGCTGGTCGATCCATTTCTGGGCATCGGCCATCGGCTCTTCGGTCATCGGCGTCGGTTTGAGCTCGCCGGCGCGGGCGAGGGCCATCAACTCCTTGGCTTCGTCGAGCGTGCCGACCATGAAGCCTTCGATGGTCATGCGCTTGTAGATCCATTGCACCATCGGCAGGCTGAAATTACCGCCCATCAGGCCGGACACCACCACCTTACCGCCGCGCGCGACGGTCGCCACGGCGAAGTTCATGGACTTGTCGTTGCCGGCGAAATCGATGACGCCATCGAAGCCGCCGTCGGTTTCTTTCACCATGCGCTTGGCCACATCCGGCTCGGCCGGATCATAGGCAAAGGCGGCGCCGTTCTTCAGCGCGGCTTCGCGTGCGGCCGGATTGAGATCGGCCACCGAGATCGGCTGCTTGAACATCGCCTGTGCCAGCGACAGGCCGGCCATGCCGACACCGCCAAGGCCGACCAGCAACAGATTGCGCTGGCGCGGACGATCGACCAATCGCTTCAGTGCGCCATAGGCGGTGATGCCCGAGCACATCAGGGTCGCCGCAACATTGGTCGGCAGCGGATCGTAGTCGAGCAGATACTTCTCGTCCGGCACCAGGACATGGGTGGCGAAGCCGCCGTCGATGGCGACGCCGAGAAAGCGGTTGCGGGCGCACAGGTTCTCGTCGCCGGCGAGGCAGTCGCGGCACTTGCCGCAGCCGATCCAGGGGAATACGGCTTTCTTGGTGCCGATCAGGGATTTGTCGCCGTCGGGGCCGACCTCATCGACGATCCCCGCAATCTCGTGGCCGAGCGTAAACGGCAGCGTCATGCCGCGCGTGGTGTCGAGCTTCTTGCCGTCGCCAAGATCCGCCCAGCCGTCCTGGATGTGCAGATCGGAATGGCACAGGCCGCAGCGCTCGATGCGCACCAGGACTTCGCGGCCTTGCGGCTTCGGCGTGTCGATGATGGTTTGGCACAACGGCGCATCGAATTTCACCAGCGACTGGCGGATCATTTTTGTCATGATTGTTTCTTCCCTGGGTGTCTTTGCGTCTAGCAAACACAAGAGAGCGGAGAGGGCAAGTGGGCCGGACGGCAGGAACGATCCCCACCCGAAGGTCCGATCAACCGCATCGCCGTCACTTCCAGGCCGGCCTCGAATGCGCCAGTGCCGTCCGCCGGAAGATCAGGCGCCGCAGCCGCGCCCGGCGCGTTTCGTTGCGGGCCGGGATAGGCTCGACAACCACATGCAGCAGGCGCGCATAATCGAGCACGAGGCCCGGCGTCCAGGCCATCGCTTCGGCGCGGCGGCGCAGCAGGCCTGCGATCCACAGTTCGGGCGTCGTCAGCGCACGGAAGAACGCGCGCCATGGTCGTTCGGTCTGTCCGAGCACACCTTCCAGTGCTGCGTCGAGCGCATGGGCCACGGCGCTCGAACAGTTGCGGCTGGTGAGATTGTAAGCGGTGTCGCTGCGATAGGCACGCCAGAAATGACGCACGCGGAGTCGGTCGATGCGCGTAAAGTGGATGTGCTCGGTGGCCTCGCACCAGCCATCGGCTTCCTCGCGATAGCTCGGCAGGAAGCGCCCGGGAATGTCGTTGTCGACACTGGCGCGCAGCACGCGGCTGAACTCCTCCGGCGAACGATCGATCTCGACCGCAGGGTAGTGGCTGATATAGACGTTGGGCGCCAATTCCAGCGCGGCATGCCCGGTGGAGATGCGGCCCTTGCTGTCGACCGCGGCAATGTAGCGATCGATGAGCGGGCGTCGCCGTGGATGGCGGCCGGGGCCGGCGGGAGTCCAGACATGCACGATCAGATCGTCGTGACCGGCATCGTCGGGTGTCGCCGGCACCCATAGCGCCGTCGGGAAAGCGCCGCCGATCAGCATGGAGATCGGTGCATCGGCCGGCAGCTTGCGCAGCCGGTTGGCGAGCAGCATGGTTCCCCAGCCGGAAATGATCAGCAGAGCGCCGACATTGAAGCCGATCGTGCCTTCATACCAGGTCGGCCACGGCTCCAGAGTGATGACGGCGAGAATGATTTCGACGATTCCGGCGGCCATCGCCATGCGCCAATTATCGAAGCGAACCAGCCAGGCGCTGGCGATGCGCAAACTGCCGTCGCATAGCATCACGCCACCGAGCAGCATCGCGATGAGCATGTTGGAGTGCCGCGGCTGCGCGATGATGATGACGGCGGGCAGCAGCAGGATGATGGCTTTTACCAGTTGCTGCACGCGACGGCGGGTGGCCAGCATGCCCGCGAGCAGGCTGACGATGCCTTCCAGTAACAAGAGATAGCCGAAGTAATGCGGCCGGATCAGCGTCGCGCCATCAAGCGCATCGAGCAGCGTGAACAGACCGAGCGCCGACCAGCCCGCGCCGATCGCCAGCAAGGCGCGCCAGCGTCGCTGCACCAGTTTGGCGCCGAGCAGGAGCAGCAGAAGTCGGATCATGGACAGTCTCGATCTGCGAACAGGGCCCAAACCTAGCCGGCAGATGCTTAACTTTTCCATGCAAAGGATACCGCGTTTTTGCAAAGCAAGCAGGCGTTGGATGGCCTCTACGGGTTCCAATATGTGGTCGCGTGCGGCAGTGATCACCGCCGCCATGATCTTCGGCCTGACCTACAGTCTCAGCGCCGCGCTGCTGGCACAGGACCTGTCCGAACGTGGCCATTCCGATGCGTTCATCGGGGCCAATGCAGCCATGCATGCCGTCGGCGTGCTCGCGATGGCGTTTGCGCTGCCGCGCATGGTCGGCGATGTCGGTGCGCGGCGGCTGGTGGTGGTGGCGCTGGTGATCGCGGCCGTCGTGCTGGTGTTGTTTCCTGCGATGCCGGCGATCTGGCTGTGGTTTCCGCTGCGCATCGTTCTCGGAGCCGCATCCGAAACGCTGTTCGTGATGTCGGAGACCTGGCTCAACAGTCTGAGCACCGATGCGACGCGGGCGCGCGCCATGGCGGCCTATACGGCGGCGTTGTCGCTCGGTTTTGCGCTGGGGCCGCTGCTGCTGTCTGTGATCGGCACAGAGGGCGCTACTGCCTATTGGATCGGCGCGCTGTTCGCCCTCGGTGCTGCGGCTTGCCTTGCCATGCCGGGTATCCGCCAGCCCGTGTTTGACAAAGGCGGGCATGGCAGTCCGCTCGGCTTTGTCATGCTGGCACCCATCGCGATGGCTGCGACGGTGCTGCATGCATCGGTGGAGAGCAGCGGGCTGTCCTTCCTGTCGCTCTACGCGCAGTCACTCGGCTGGACTGAGAGCAACGCGACGCAACTGATGTCGTGCATGATGGTTGGCGCCATCATGCTGCAACTGCCGATCGGTTGGCTCGGCGACAAGGTGGATCGCCGCAGGTTGATCATCGCGCTGGCCGCGTGCGCGGTGATCGGCGCGCTGATCTGGCCGCTGGCACTGCGTTCGCCGTGGACGACCTATCCGCTGTTGTTCGTGTGGGGCGGCGTGTTCGTCGGCATCTATACGATCATGCTGACTATCGTCGGCAGCCGCTTTGCCGGAAGCAGTCTGGTCGGCATCTACGCGGCGATGGGGTTGATGTGGGGCGTCGGCGCGCTGATCGGACCTGTGGGCGCGGGCGCCGCGATGCAATGGATCAGCCACGGGCTGCCACTGTTCGTCGCCTTTGCCTGCGGCTGCTTCCTGCTGGCGGCCCTATGGCGGATGCAGCGCAGCGACATCGCGTAGGGCTGTTGCCGGGCAACGCAATCGTCACCCATGCCCGGTTCTTTGCTGGCTATACAGAGCGCACCTGTACAGGCAGCGCGGCGGCGGACTGGGGCACGCTTGATGCGCGTGCCATCAAGCGGCGGCGCAAGGCGTTCATGGCCGGCCGTTCGAACCATCTGAACGACCACAGTGAGAGCGTGATCAGGACGATCAGGAATGTCAGCAGCGTGACCGGCGACCGATAGTCGATCTGCCAGCCCTGCCAGGCGGCCATGGTCACCAGAGCGAGCTGCAGCGGAAAGTGTAGCAGGTAGGAGGAATAGGAGATGTTGCCGAGCCATTCCAGCCGCGACGTGACGGGTTGCAGGACGTCGTCATAGATCACCAAAACGATGATCAGGCCCGGAAACACGAAGTTGAACGCGATGAACTCCGCCAGCGTGCCGTGCGGCCATATCATACGCGCGACGATCATGCAGAGAATTGACACTGGAAGATAGATCCTTGCGGCGTGCGGTAGCCCGCTGCGCGATTGCGCGTGCCGGATGATCTCCGCGCAGAGGCCGCCGAGGAAGAAGCTCAGCACGCCCCTGACCAGTGGTGCGTCGGCGTTCAGAAGAAATGGCGCTAGCGCGCAAATGGCCGCGACCACCGGCAGCCGCGCGAGCCTCAGCTTCGCCAGCCCGAAGAAGATGGCGTAGAGCATCATCTCGACAACCACCGACCAGGCAGGTCCGTTGAACGTGTAGGAGTGGCCGGACCATGCGGTGGTCAGCAACAGTTGCTGCACAAACTGCGCGGGGGAATCGCTGGGGAAGACGAAGTCGCTGCCGGTGAGGGCGCGGGTGGCAATTTGCGTCACGGCAACGAAGACCATGGCGGCAAAATACAGCGGATATAGTCGCGAGAAACGCAAGATCGCAAAGCTTAGGCCACCGACGTCGCCGCGCGCGACCGGCTCCGCATAGAGCCGGAAGAAGATGAAGCCGCTGATCGAAAAGAATAGCTCGACGCCCCACCAGCCGTGCTGATACAGCGGCCCGAACAGCCAGAACAATGGAAACTGCTCCGTCGGCGCTGGGTCCGTCGGAAAGAAGTGTTGCCAGTGCCAGAAGACGACGGCCAGCGAAGCCAGGCCGCGCAGGGCATCGATGGAAGTCAGGCGTGTCTGATGCATGGGATCCGCCGGGTGCAAGACCACGAAAACATCCCGAGATTGTGAAGGCGTTAATGCCAGCGGGAGAAGTCGCCGTAATGGCTGCAAAACGGACGCGCTGCCGCGCCGCAGACGGGTTACCCGCCGCTGCGGGCCTTACGCATCTGCACCAACGCGTTGGCCATGGCGACGAAGCCGGAGACAGGGATCGTCTCGGCGCGCCGCGTCGCTTCGACGCCGGCGGCGGCGGCCAGTTGTTCCGGATCGACACCAAGCGGCTTCAGGCTTTGCCGCAGCATCTTGCGGCGCTGGTTGAACGCGGCGGCTGCGACCTGTTCGAGCATGCGGCGGTCGCATGGCTCGGGGGTCTGTCGCGGCGTGAGGCGCACCACCGATGACGTCACCTTCGGCGGCGGCGTGAAGGCGGCGGGTGAGATATCAAACAGGATCTTGGTGTCCGCACGCCAGTTAGCGAGCACGCCGAGCCGGCCATAGGCTTCGTCATCGCCGACGGCGACGATGCGTTCAGCCACCTCGCGCTGGAACATCAGCACCATCATCTCGTACCAAGGCGGCCACGGTTCGGTGCACAGCCAGTCGATCAGCAGCTGCGTGCCGATATTGTAGGGCAGGTTGGCGACGATGCGCGCGCGTTCGCCGTTCAACAGCGGGCGCGGGTCGAATGTCTGCGCGTCGCCGATCACGATCTCGAGCCGTCCGGGATAATGCGCGGCGATTTCTTCCAGCGGGCCGATGGCGCGCTCGTCGCGTTCGACCGCGATGACGCGCTTGGCACCCGCAGCCAGCAAGGCGCGGGTCAGGCCGCCGGGGCCGGGGCCGACCTCGACCACGGTGACGCCGTCGAGCGGACCCGCCGCGCGCGCGATACGGGCGGTGAGATTGAGATCGAGCAGGAAGTTCTGGCCGAGCGATTTTCGCGCTTGCAGGTCGTGGCGCTTGATGACGTCGCGCAGCGGCGGAAGATCGTCGATGCCGCTCATGACGGCTGCGACGCGGCCATGCGCGCGGCGAGCTTGAGGGCGGCGATCAGGCTGGATGGATTGGCCTTGCCGGTGCCGGCGATGTCGAAGGCCGTGCCATGGTCCGGCGAGGTGCGGATGAAGGGCAGGCCGAGCGTGACATTGACGCCGTGATCGAAGGCAATGGTCTTGATCGGGATCAGTGCCTGATCATGATACATGCAGATCGCGCAGTCATAGGTCGCGCGCGCCGCCGGATGAAACATCGTATCGGCCGGCAGAGGTCCGCGGGCGTCGATACCCTCGTTCTGCAGCACGGTGACCGCGTGCTGGATGAAAGCCAGTTCCTCGTCACCCATGCTGCCGTCCTCGCCCGCATGCGGATTGAGGCCGGCGACGGCAATGCGCGGGCGCTGGATACCGAACCGCGCTTTCATGTCATTGACGACGACTCGCGCCGTGGCGGTGATCAGGGGGCCGTTGAGTTGATCGATGGCGTCGCGCAGCGCGACGTGAATCGTCACCGGCACCACGGCCAGTTCCGGCGACCACAGCATCATCACCGGCAGCGGCACCTTGCCGTCTTTGGCTGCGAGTTCGGCGAGAAACTCGGTATGACCGGGATGCGCGAACCCGGCACGATACAGCACGCTTTTGGCAATCGGATTGGTGACCACGGCGCCGGCATGACCGGCTTCAACATCGGCGACTGCCTGACGGATCGAAGCGATCGCGGCGGGGGCGCTGGACGCATCCGGACGTCGCGCCTGCGCCGTCACCACATGGCCGGTGGAGACGACGGGCAGGGTATCGGCGAACAGATCGACTGCGGTGGCCGGCGTCGCGTCCGCGAGGGTGATGTCATGGCCGAGCGCTTGCGCGCGCGCGGCGATGAAATCACGGTCGCCGAGCAGATAGAACGGCGGCAGATCGAGCGCGCGCCGGTTCATCCACGCGGCGATGGCGATGTCCGGGCCGATCCCGGCCGGCTCGCCGAGGGTCAGTGCGAGAGGTTTGGTCATGCAGACGCTTTCAACCGGTCGCGGTCGCAGCCGGGATACGGAACTAGCGATATTCGATCATCGCCGATTTGCGGATGTCCTGCAGATACGACTTCGACTTCGCCTCGAATTTCTCGGAGAACATCTTCTCGCGGACTTCGCGTTTTTTCGGCGTATCGACCTTGGTCGGCTTGCGCGAGCACAGCGCAACCATCTCAATGCCTTGGGCCGTGACTTCCGGCGGCGTGAGATGGCCGATCGGGGTTTTGTCGAGCAGTTCGCGCAGGTTCGGCGGCAAGTCGGCGGAGTTCTTCACCACGATGCTCTTGACGGTGGCGTTCTGCATCGACTTGAACGTGCGGATCGCGTCCTCGCAGGTCTGGATGCGTTCACGCAGCGCCGTCGCTTCTTTCTGGCGCGCTTCCGCCAGACCGCCGCCGGCGCCGCGCGGCACGATCAGCACCAGCGGGCGCATCTGATATTCGAACGCCTCGGCCGTGGCATCGCCGCCCTGGCTCTGCACCGCAGTCTCAACTTCCTTTTCGCCAACCTGCAGGCTCTGCTTGAAGCGACCGCGGACGATCGCGTTCCAAACCATGTCGGCCTTGAGGCGGCTCTTCAGCGTGTTGGGACGAATGCCCTTAGAGGCTAGCGACTGGGTCAATTGATCCGGGGTGAGACGCATGCGCGACGCCATCGTGGCGAATGAGCCATCGACTTCGGTTGCGCTCGGGTCGACGCTATATTTCTTGCCTTCCTTGATCTTGACCTTCTCGTCGATCAACTGGTCGAGCACGGCCTGGCGGCTGTTTTCCTTCATGCCCGACAGCGCGTTGAGCTTCATCCGCTGCTCGATATCCATATTGGTGATAGGCTCGCCATTGACCATGACGGCGACCGACTGGGCATGGGCCGGCGACGCCGTCGCGAGCAGGATCGTAACGGCGGTAGCCAACACGGCATGCACGAGGTGACGGGCGTTCATTGCGTTCATGACTCTCCGGATCAGGCGTTTTGCTCCACCCGCTGGCGGGCTGGCCGCTTACACATTGCGGCCGAAAACGGAAATTTCACGGCGATCGGACGCTGAGCGTCCGAATGTCGCGATCAGATGATCAATAGACCTGCCCGCCGGTGCCGCCGCCGGCCTGGGTCCCGCCGAGTGTGCGCAGGCCGATCTGGAACATCACGGTATGGCTCAGGACCGGCGGGGTCGAGAGATTGGCGACGTAGCTATACGAGGTGACGTAGTTCAAAGCGAGGATGAAGCAGTCGTCCACATAGCCGGCGCCAACCGTGTATTGGTCGATCGTGTTCTGCTGCAGGTTCCAGCGCGCGCCACCAGTCACTACCCAGTTGTTGGCTACCTTGATCGAACCGGTCCCGAGCAGGCCCTCGCGACGGGTCAGGTAGCCGAGCTCTTCCTGCGGCGCGTAATTGCCATAGAGCATGCTGACCGACCAGCGGTCGAAACTGGCACGGCCCTCGGCTTCAAAGCGGGAGATATTGCCGGTGCCTTCATCGATGCGCGCGCGGCTCGAGAATGAATAGGTGCGGTTCGGCGCGTAGGTGACACCGGCGACATAATCGGAGCGGGTCTTCTCCAGGCCGGAGGCGACGCCGGTATTGGTCAGGTCGGCGACTGCGAACGAGTTCATGCCGAATAGCTGATAGGACTGGCCGAACAGCACTTTGATCGTGCCGCCCTGATCGAACTGGGTAGTCGCCTGGACGCCGACATTGGCGCGGCCACCGCCCTCGAC
>SDZE01000530.1 GCA_004173095.1 Bradyrhizobiaceae bacterium | reverse complement strand
CCTCAGGGATGAAAAGGGACGAGATCATGCTGACCCACGCCCAGATCTGGAATGCGCTCGACCTGCTCGCCGAACGTAACGGCCTGACGGCGTCCGCTCTCGCCAAGAAAGCGGGGCTCGACGCCACCACCTTCAATAAGTCCAAGCGCATTACCAATGAGGGGCGCGAGCGCTGGCCGTCCACCGAATCGGTCTCGAAAGCGCTGCAGGCGACCGGCGTGCCGATCGATGCCTTCGTGTCGTTGATCGAAGGCAGCCGCAAGATCGTACAATCGGTCCCACTGCTCGGCTTCGCGCAAGCCGGCCAGGGCGGCTTCTTCGACGATGCCGGCTTTCCGGTCGGCAGCAAGGGCTGGGACGAAGTCGGGCTGCCATCAGTGAATGACGAGCACGCTTATGCGCTGACCATCTCGGGTGACTCGATGAAGCCGGCCTATCGTGACGGCGACATCATCGTGGTGTCGCCGAGCGCCCAGATCCGCAAAGGCGATCGCGTCGTCGTCAAGACCAAGGACGGCGAGGTGATGGCCAAGGAACTGAAGCGCCGCACCACGAAACTGCTGGAGCTGCAATCGCTCAACGCCAGCCACGCTGATCGCAGCTTCGCCGTGCAGGACATCGACTGGATCGCGCGCATCGTATGGGCGAGCCAGTAAATGCCCGCTATACCGGCTTGACGACTTGGAGCCGCGTGCGAGGCCGCACGTCGAGCGTATCGTAGATCTCTTTGAGCGTGATCGAGATCGTCAGCGAAGGAAGCTGAACCGCGGCATCGAGAGCCTCGATTGTCTCCTCAGCCCAGCCCGCATCGGGCTGCCGTCTGTGAATCTTGACCAGGGCAATCTCGGACTCGATCTGCAAGATCGTATCGATGCTTGGCACGCTCTGATATTCAAGCAGTTTGGCGGCATGGTCGAAGACGACTGTGCCCGGGGACGAAATTTCCACCACGATGGTGGGTCTGGATGCCGTCAGCGCCGCCGCGTTCGGCGGCCCGCGATCGACCACGATATCCGGATAGCGGATCGTATCCGGTCCGGTTTGAACGGCAGTATCGCTCGACGTCGTGCGGCATCCGTTCTGCTTGCCTGCAGGAACCAGGGCCGTCAGAACGTTGCTACAGATGACGTTGTGCCCCTCTTTGGCGCCGGCCGTTGCATAGGCAACGCCGCGCACGAGCTCGAAGCGGCTATCGTGACCGACGATAGCTTTGAGGAACTCCGCGACGGTGAGTTTGCCAGCTTCCGCAATGGTCATGGTTTGATCCCTGACAATCTCTGCAGGTTATCCCGCAGCGATGCAGCGCGCAAACGGTGCCGGGTCAGGCGCTCCGCGCCAGTGCGCCGTCGATCATGCTGATCGCATTCTGGAGACCATACACCGCCACGAACGAGCCGAAGCGCGGGCCTTTCTCCTGGCCGAGCAGCACCTGATACAACATGTTGAACCAGTCCAGCGACACGCCCGGACGACCGTCCTTGGCCAGCTTCTTGTGATCGAGGAACGGATCGCGGCGGCCGATCTCATAGACGGTGTTCTGGATGTCCTCGGCGCTGGCGTCTGAAGCCAAGCGTGACAGCGCGTCGCGCAGATCCTGCAGTGCCACGCGCTCGACATCTGTCGGCTCGCGGAACGTCTTGGTCGGCGCCACGAAGTCGCGATAGTAATTGATGGCGTAGCCGACCATGGCATCGAGCTTCGGATGCGTCGCCGCGCTGACGCCAGGCCGATAGCGGCCGATGAAGCCCCACAGTGTGTCGGCGTTCTCCGCATTCGATGACGACACAAGCGTCAGCAGCAGCTGGAACGTGACCGGCATGTCCACCACCGGCGGATGGCCGGCATGGATGTGCCAGACCGGGTTGGATAGCCGCTGCTTCGGATCCTGGCGTTGATAGCCGTCGCTGAACTGCTGATATTCATCAACATTGCGCGGGATGACGTCGAAGAACAGCCGCTTCGCCGCCTTCGGCTCGCGATACATGAACAGCGACAGCGATTCCGGTGAGGCATAACGCAGCCATTCGTCGATGGTCAGGCCGTTGCCCTTGGACTTCGAGATCTTGCCCCCGTTCTCGTCGAGGAACAGTTCGTAATTGAAGCCTTCCGGCGGCGTGCCGCCAAGGGCCGCGCAGATCTTGCCGGACAGCTTCACGGAGTCGATCAGGTCCTTGCCGGCCATTTCGTAGTCGACGCCGAGGGCGGCCCAGCGTAGCGCCCAGTCGGCCTTCCACTGACACTTCACGGCACCGCCGGTGACCGGCGTTGTGACTTCCTCCTGCGTATCGGGGTCGACATAGGTGATGGTGCCGGCTTTGACGTCGCGGCGGATCATCGGCACCTGCAGTACCACGCCGGTGGTCTTGCTGACCGGCAGGAAAGGCGAGTAGGTGGCACGACGATCGGGACCCAGCGTCGGCAGGATGATGTCCATCACCTTGTCGTAGACTTCCAGCATCCGCAGCAATGTCGCATCGAAGCGGCCCGATGCGTAGTAGTCGGTGCTCGAGGCGAATTCGTAGTCGAAGCCGAAGTGATCCAGGAACGCGCGCAAGCGGGCGTTGTTGGCCGCGCCGAACGAGACGCCCGGTTCGATCGGATCCGGCACGCTGGTCAGCGGCTTGCCGAGATGCTGCGCCAGCATCTCCTTGTTCGGCACATTGTCCGGAACCTTGCGGAAGCCGTCCATATCGTCGGAAAAGGCGAGCAGGCGGGTCTTGATCTTGTCTTCGGTGAGCACGCGGAAAGCGTGACGCACCATGGTGGTGCGCGCCACTTCGCCGAAGGTGCCGATATGCGGCAGGCCCGAAGGGCCGTAGCCGGTCTCGAACAGCACTTCTTCCTTGGGATGCTTCTTCAAGCGCGCCACCAGCGCCTTCGCCTGCTCGAACGGCCAGGCGGTTGAAGTCTCGGCAAGCGCGCGCAGCTCGCTCGGGCTCATGGCGGGTTCAGAAATAGACATCGTAATTTAGGCCTCCGGGCCGCGGAACCTAGCGGCTCCGCACCGAAATGCCAAACCGCTAAATGCGAGAGATCAGAACGGGCTGACGGAAAAATATTTCAGCCACAAATCGGTGTAGCGGCCTTTTTCCCAGGTGCGGAACAGCGCCCAGTTCAGCGCCTGACGCAGCGTGTCGTTGCCCTTGCGGACACCGATGCCGATGCCTTCGCCGAAAAAGCGGCTCTCGATGAAGGGACCGCCGCTGAAGCCGCAGCAATCACCGGAATCGCTGCCATTGATCCAGAATGCCAGCGAAATGGCGTCGCCGAAAATGACGTCGAGCTCGTTCTTGCGCAGGGCCTGGCGCAATGCGTCGTCATTCGGCAACGCGACCAGCACGGCATCGGTGAACATCGCCTTGAGGAAGGCCTCATGCGCGGTGCCGGCGATGACGCCGACCTTCTTGCCCTCGATATATTCCGGGCGCATCTCTTTCATCACGGCATCCTTGCGTGCGACGAAGCGGCCGGGTGCACGGTAATAGGGATCGGTGAAATCGACGCGGGCGCGAATTGCCGGCGTCACGGCCAGCGAGGCGATGATGGCGTCGCCGCGATTGCTGGCGATCGCATCGAGCAGCGTCTCGAAGCGGCGCATCTGGATGGTGCAGGTGACCTTGATCTCTTCGCACAGTGCACGGGCGAGATCGACATTGAAGCCGGCGGGATTGCCGTCGGGGCCGGTATAGTTGAAGGGCGGATAGTCGGTCTCGGTGAGGAAGCGGATGACGCTGAGGCGTGACAGATCCGGACGCTCGGGCCGCCGGCGCGGGTCCCAGAAACCGGGCACGGCCTGCGCGCCGGGCGGGTTGCCGGATTGCTGGGCCAGGCTCGGCGCCAGCGGCGGCACCGGCGCCTGAGATTGGCCATGCGCTGTCCAGGGCAGCAACACGCCAACGAGGCACAGCATCCGCAAGACTGCGCGTGCGGCCATCTGCGGTATTTGGTTGCTGAGATTAACCATCTGTGGTTGCATGAAGGCGGGTCCGGACGCGGGTCTTATAGACCATCCGGCTCAAGACGCGAGGGCGTTTGTTACTGGTTGAGTGGCGTGGGGGCGTAGCATGGCCCTGTTGGACCATGACGAGTATCAGGACCTGTCCGTTTACGCTCTGGCGCCCGCCCGCCGGCGGCGCGCGCTGGAGCACGATTTCCGTCGTCTTGAGACAGCCCCTCCCATCGCGGCCGAACTCGATTGTCTCCACGGCATCATCGCAGCACGCACGCTCCAGGTCGCGACACTCCGCAGCCATGTGCTGGGCATCGGTGCCGACCGCGTTCTGATTGATTGGGGCGTGATCGAGGAGACGGTCTATCTGCAGCGCCTGGCCGCGCAACTCGGCATCCGCGTCGCGCGGCTTGATCGCGACGATGGCGGCCACTGTCTGTTATCGCCGCCGCAATATCCGCGGGCGGCGACATCCGGTCTGTTCCCGATCCGGCGCCAGGACGGCGTGCGATTCATCGTGGCGTCGCGCGGGCGGTCGGCACGCATGCTGAGCGAACTCGCACGCGCGCGGCCGGACCTGATCGCGCAATTCGAACTCGCGACCAGCGATGACTTCAATCGTTTCCTGATCGACCATGGCGGCGACGAGATCGCCCGGCAGGCCGCCGAAGGATTGCACAGGCGCTGGCCGGAGCTGTCGGCCACATCGCGAGCAGCGACATGGTTGCAGCAATGCCGGCGCGTGACGATCATCGTCGGTATCGCGAGTGCGATCGCACTCCCGTCACTGCTTGGCAAGGCGACGTGGACGGCCATGCTGACGACCGCGTTTCTGGTGTTCGCAGGCTTTCGTCTGCTCGGCTGTCTGGTGCCGCGCGCGCCGCCGCCGAAGCACCGGCATCTGACGGATGCGGAACTGCCGACCTATACGATTATGGTCGCGCTGTATCGCGAGGCCACGTCGGTGGCGCCGCTGCTGCAGGCCATCACGGATATCGATTACCCCCGCGAAAAGCTCGACGTGATCCTGATCACGGAGGCCGCGGACGACATCACCCGCCAGGCGATCGCGCGTTTGCAGCCGATGCCATATGTGCAGGTGATCACCGTGCCCGCCATTGGTCCGCAGACCAAGCCCAAGGCATTGAACTTCGCGCTGCCGTTTGCACGCGGTCATTATGTGGCGGTGTTCGATGCGGAGGACAGGCCCGAGCCAAAGCAGTTGCGTGCCGCGCTCGATGCATTCGATCATCACGGGC
>SDZE01000338.1 GCA_004173095.1 Bradyrhizobiaceae bacterium | reverse complement strand
CACCAGCACCACGCGACCTCCTGCCACGCGACGGCCAGTCGCCATGGTGGAACCGTTGCGCTATCCTTGCCGTTATCATCGGCTCGACGCCGTCGATTTTCGCTTAAATTTCAAAGTGAAAGCTAAGGTGAAACCAACGCCTTCCCGTTAGAGCGAATGCCCTTCAGCGGGCAGCTTCCGCCCGGAAGTGTGGCCGCGCCGACCGAGAGGAATTCCCATGAGCTCCAGCCTGCGCAAGGATTATCTCACCAAGCCAATTTTTGGCTGGGCCAAGGGCGTGCTGCCGACCATGTCGGCGACCGAGCGCGAGGCGCTGGAAGCCGGCGACGTCTGGTGGGATGCGGATCTGTTCACCGGCAATCCCGACTGGGACAAGCTTCTCAAGGTCGCACCGGCGACGCTGACCGCCGAAGAACAGGCGTTCATGACCGGGCCGGTGGATCGTCTGTGCGAAATGCTCGACGACTGGAAGATCAATTGGGAGCTGCGTGACCTGCCGCCGGACGTCTGGGACTTCATCAAGCGCGAGAAGTTCTTCGGCATGATCATCCCGAAGGCGTATGGCGGCCTCGGTTTCTCGCCCTATGCCCATTCCGAAGTGGTGCGCAAGATCTCGTCGCGCTCGGTGGTCGCCGCCGTCACCGTGATGGTGCCGAACTCGCTCGGCCCCGGCGAATTGCTGATGAAATTCGGCACCGACGAACAGCGCCAGCGCTGGCTGCCACGTCTGGCCGATGGCAGTGACATTCCCTGCTTCGGCCTGACCAGCCCCGAGGCCGGCTCCGACGCGGCGTCGATGATCGACAGCGGCGTGATCTGCAAAGGCACCTTCGAGGGCGAGGAAGTGCTCGGCCTGCGCCTGAACTGGCACAAGCGCTATATCACCCTCGGCCCGGTCGCCACGCTGATCGGGCTCGCCTTCAAGGCCTATGATCCCGATCACCTGATCGGCGATCAGGATGAACTCGGCATCACCGTCGCGCTGATTCCGCACGATCTCGCAGGCGTCGAGATCGGCCGCCGCCATCTGCCGTCGATGCAGGTGTTTCAGAACGGCCCGAACTGGGG
>SDZE01000103.1 GCA_004173095.1 Bradyrhizobiaceae bacterium | reverse complement strand
AGGCCGAGCGGCTTGTTGATGATCAGATCCGCCACCAGCGCGCCGACCCAGGCAATGGCGACATTGGAATACAGGGCCAGCGTCTGCTCCAGCGCCTTGTAGACGCCGATCTCCATCAGCAGCAGTGCCACCAACACGTTGAACACCAGCCACACCACGCGGCCGGGATGGCTGTGGGTGAGGCGGGAGAAAAAGTTCGACCACGCGATCGAGCCGGCATAGGCGTTGGTGACGTTGATCTTGAGCTGCGACAGGATCACGAAGGTGCCGGTCAGCGCCAGTGCCAGATCGGGCTGCGACAGCACATAGCGGAATGCTTCGAGATACATATGCGCGGGTTCGGCGGCATGTTCTTTCGACACGCCGTGGGACAGCGCGAAATAGGCCAGGAACGATCCGGCCAGCAGCTTGATCGCCCCGACCACGATCCAGCCCGGGCCGGCGCAGACCATCGCGACCCACCACGACAGCTTGGACCGGCCGCGCTCGCGCGGCAGGAAGCGCAGGAAATCGACCTGTTCGCCGATCTGCGCCACCAGCGAGAACATCACCGACGCGGCGGTGCCGAACAGCAGCAAATCGAGATGGCCGGCCGGGTTGCCGTGTTCACCGGGAAACCGGGTCCAGTCGGCGAAGGATTCGCGGCTGGCATAGGCGATAGCGATGAACGGCAACAGGTTGAGCACCACCCAGACCGGCTGCGTCCACAATTGAAAGCGGCTGATCAGCGTGATGCCGTGGGTGACGAGGGGGATGATCACCACCGCCGAGATCAGATAGCCGATCGGGCGGGGGATGCCGAAGCAGAGTTCCAGCGCCACCGCCATGATCACCGCTTCGATGGCGAAGAAGATGAAAGTGAAGGACGCGTAGATCAGCGAGGTGATGGTCGAGCCGATATAGCCGAAGCCGGCGCCGCGGGTCAGCAGATCGATATCGATGCCGTATTTCGCCGCGTGATAGGCGATCGGCAGCCCGCAGCAGAAGATGATCACGCTGACCACAAGGATGGCAGCGGTGGCGTTGGTGACGCCGTAATTGATGGTGATGGTGCCGCCGATGGCTTCCAGCGCCAGGAATGAGATGGCGCCGAGCGCTGTGTTGGCCACGCGCGCCGAGGACCAGCGGCGGGCGCTCTTCGCGGTGAAGCGGAGCGCATAGTCCTCAAGGGTCTGGTTGGCGACCCATTGATTGTACTGGCGCCGAACGCGGTCGATACGCTGCCGCCCTGCCACTACCTGCTCCTGACCCGAGATCGTTGCGTTGCGAACTACGCATATTTGCGCGCCCACAAAACCTACGTCGGCATTTTGCGGTGCAGTATACGCGATCCCACGTATCTGTGCATCGCACAACTTCAGCGATCTTTGCCTCACTAATAGGCGTTCAAACAGTGGGGTTGTCATGTCAGACGAGAAGAAACCGGGCCTGCATTCGCCGATGCGGCGAAAACTGCTGATGGGCATGGCGGCCTTGCCGGCGCTGTCGATGCTTCCGCGCACCTCATTTGCGCAGGCACCGGCGACGGCAGCGATCAACACGACCGGCCTGGCGGTGACCGATACCGAAGTCACGGTCGGCATCCTGCACTCGGTCACCGGCACCATGGCGATCTCGGAGACGGGCTCCGTCCAGGCCGAGAAGCTCGCCATCGAGCAGATCAACGCCATGGGCGGCGTGCTCGGCCGCAAGATCAAGTTCATCCAGGAAGACGGCGCCTCGGATTGGCCGACCTTCGCCGAAAAGGCCAAGAAGCTGCTGGTCAACGACAAGGTCGCCGCCATCATGGGCTGCTGGACCTCGGCGTCGCGCAAGGCCGTGCTGCCCGTCATGGAGCAGTATAATGGCATGCTCTATTACCCGACCTTCTATGAAGGCCTCGAGCAGTCGAAGAACGTCATCTATACCGGCCAGGAAGCCACCCAGCAGATCCTCGCCGGCCTGGACTGGGTCGCCAAGGAGAAGAAGGGCAAGAGCTTCTACCTGATCGGTTCGGATTACATCTGGCCGCGCACGTCGATGAAGATCGCGCGCAAGCACATCGAGGGCAAGCTCGGCGGCAAGGTGTCGGGCGAAGAGTACTTCCCGCTCGGCCACACCCAGTTCAATTCGGTGATCAACAAGATCAAGCTGACCAAGCCGGACGTGATCTACGCGGCGGTGGTCGGCGGCTCCAACGTCGCCTTCTACAAGCAGCTCAAGGCAGCCGGCATCGACCTGTCGAAGCAGACCATGCTGACCATCTCGGTCACCGAGGACGAAATCGACGGCATCGGCGGCGAGAACATTGCGGGCGCCTATGCCTGCATGAAGTACTTCCAGTCGCTCGATAATCCGAACAACAAGGAGTTTGTGGCCGCGTTCAAGAAGATGTGGGGCGAGAAGACCGTGATCGGCGACGTCACCCAGGCCGCCTATCTCGGCCCGTGGCTGTGGAAAATGACCGTCGAGAAGGCGGGCTCGTTCGACATCGACAAGATCGCGGCAGCATCCGCCGGCATCGAGTTCACCAAGGCGCCGGAAGGCTACGTCAAGATCCATCCGAACCATCATCTGTGGTCGAAGGCCCGCGTCGGCCAGGCATTGCCGGATGGCCAGTTCAAGGTGGTGTTCGAGACGCCCGAGCTGATCGAACCAGATCCGTTCCCGAAGGGCTATCAGTAAGCCTTCACCAACAGACGCGCGGCAAGCGAGCCGCGCGCGCTTCTCCCTGGCGCGGACGACCTATCCGCGCGTAGCGACCCCGCGCCGCGTTTTCACGCACGGCGCGGGCCCTTTCCCTGACGGAGGACGGATCGATGTTCGGCGACTATTCGATTGGCGATCTCGGCGCTATTTTCGCGATGCAGGGCTTTGCCGGCCTGATCCTGTTCTCGGTCTATGTGCTGATGGCGCTCGGTCTCGCCATCATCTTCGGGCAGATGGGCGTCATCAACATGGCGCATGGCGAGTTCATGATCCTCGGCGCCTACGTCACCTGGATGACGTCGAGCTTCTTCCAGTCGCATCTGCCTTCGCTGTTTTCGGGCTATTTCTTCGTCGCCATGATCCTCGCCTTCATTGCCTCTGGCAGTCTCGGCATGCTGGTGGAATGGGGATTAATCCGTCACCTCTACAAGCGACCGCTGGATACGCTGCTGGCCACCTGGGGCCTCAGCCTGATCCTGCAGCAGGCCTATCGCTCGGTGTTCGGCGCGCGCGAAGTCGGCGTCGAGCTGCCGCAATGGATGATGGGCTCAAAGCAGGTCACCGACACCATCGAAGTGCCGATCAACGGCATCTTCGTGATGTGCCTGACGCTGGCGATCACCATGGTGGTGGCCTGGATCATGTACAAATCGCGCTGGGGCCGGCAGGTCCGGGCGGTCGTGCAGAACCGCGTGATGGCGGGTGCCGTCGGCATCAACACCGAAAAAGTCGACCGCTACACCTTCGGGCTCGGCTGCGGCATTGCGGGCATTGCCGGCTCCGCCTTCACCATGATCGGCTCGACCGGCCCCACCTCCGGCCAGCTCTACATCGTCGACACATTCCTGGTCGTGGTGTTCGGCGGCGCGGCCAGCCTGTTCGGCACCATCGCATCGGCATTCACCATCTCGCAGGCGCAGTCGACCATGGAGTTCTTCATGTCGGGCTCGATGGCCAAGGTGCTGACGCTGCTCACCATCGTCGCGATCCTGATGATGCGACCGCAAGGGCTGTTCGCCCTCAAGGTCCGCAAGTAGCGCATTCAGACAGAGCAGGGCATTCGCATCATGATCAATTCACGCTTCTTCAACCGCTCGGAGCTGATCGGCTTCCTGTCGCTGCTGCTGCTGCTCGCGGTCATCCTGCCGCTGTTCCTCGACACCTTCCGGCTCAATCTGGTTGCCAAATATCTGACCTATTCCTTCGTCGCGCTCGGCCTCGTGATGTGCTGGGGCTATGGCGGCATTCTCAGCCTCGGGCAGGGCGTGTTTTTCGGCCTCGGCGGTTACTGCATGGCGATGTTTCTGAAGCTGGAGGCCTCGAGCGTCGCCAATACCAAGATCCAGTCGACCCCTGGCATTCCCGATTTCATGGACTGGAACCAGATCACGTCGCTGCCGCTGTTCTGGAAGCCGTTCCACTCGCTGACGCTCACCATCATCGCCATCCTGGTGGTGCCGACGCTGCTGGCCTTCATCATCGGCGCGGCGATGTTCAAGCGCCGTGTCGGCGGCGTCTATTTCGCCATCATCACCCAGGCCATCGCCGCGATCGCGACCATCCTGATCATCGGCCAGCAGGGTTATACCGGCGGCATCAACGGCATGACCGACCTGCGCACCCTCAACGGCTGGGACATCCGCACCGACAGCGCCAAGGTCATTCTCTACTTCTTCGAAGTGGCCGTGCTGTTCGCCTGCATCATCGCCGCGCAATTCATCCGCCTGACCAAGCTTGGTCGCATCCTGGTCGCCATGCGCGAGCGGGAGGACCGGGTGCGCTTCTCCGGCTACAGCGTCGCGAACTTCAAGATCTTCGCGTTCTGCGCAGCCGCCCTGTTCGCATCGATCGGTGGCGCGATGTTCACACTGCAGATCGGGTTCATGTCGCCGTCCTTCGTCGGCATCGTGCCGTCCATCGAGATGGTGATCTACACCGCCGTGGGCGGCCGGATGTCGATCTTCGGTGCCGTCTACGGAACGCTGCTGGTGAACTACGCCAAGACCATGCTGTCGGAGTCGTTTCCCGAGCTGTGGCTGTTCGGCCTCGGGGGTCTGTTCATCGCTGTGGTGCTGTTCTTCCCGAACGGTCTGTCCGGCATCTGGCGTGATCACGTGCAGCGCCACGTCGACCGCCTGATCGCGCTGCGCTCCTCGAAGACACGCAAGGCCTATGCGAGCAAGTCCTTGGCCATCAAATCCGCCGCCGACGGCGCGCCGGCAGAGTAAGGGAACGCATCATGCTCGTCGGACACCAGCCCAAGGACTTCCTGCTCGCGGTCGAGGGACTCACCGTCTCCTTTGACGGCTTCAAGGCGGTCAACGATCTTTCCTTCTATGTCGAGGAAAACGAGATCCGCGTCATTATCGGCCCCAACGGCGCCGGCAAGACCACGGTGCTCGATCTGATCTGCGGCAAGACCAAGGCCACGTCGGGCTCGATCCAGTTTCGCGGCACCGAGCTGACGCGGATGAAGGAAAACCAGATCGTGCAGGCGGGCGTCGGCCGCAAATTCCAGACGCCGTCGGTCTATGACGATCTGACCGTGTTCGAAAACCTCGAAATCTCCTATCCGCGCGGGCGCTCGGTGTTCGGCTCGCTGATGTTCCAGCGCGACGCCGCGGTGCGCGACCGCGTCGAGGAAGTGGCCGAGATGATCTTCCTGAAAGATCGCCTCAATATGTATGCCGACGTGCTCAGCCACGGCCAGAAGCAGTGGCTGGAGATCGGCATGCTGCTGATCCAGGATCCGGATCTGCTGATGCTCGACGAGCCCGTCGCCGGCATGAGCGTCAGCGAGCGGGTCAAGACAGCGGAATTGCTCAACACGATCATCAAGAACCGCTCGGTGCTGGTGATCGAGCACGACATGAAATTTGTCGAGGACATCGCCCACAAGGTCACCGTGCTGCATCAGGGCCAGATCCTGTCCGAAGGGACCATGGAGAAGGTGCAGAACGATCCGAAGGTGATCGAAGTGTATCTGGGGCATTGATGATGCGGGCACATCGCCATCAGCCGTCATTGCGAGCGCAGCGAAGCAATCCAGTTCTTACCTCGTCCTGGGCTCCTGGATTGCCGCGTCGCTTCGCTCCTCGCAATGACGGCACTCGTGATCTCCATGTCGCCTACGGGCAGAGCGAGGTGCTGCACGGCCTCAATGTCAACGTCCAGCCCAACGAGATCGTCGCCATCATGGGTCGCAACGGCATGGGCAAGACCACGCTGATGAAATCGCTGATGGGCATCGTGCCGACCAAATCGGGCTCGGTGATCATGGAGGGCAAGGAGCTCGGCGCGCTGAAGAGCTACGAGCGCGTCGCGCGCGGTCTCGCTTACGTGCCGCAGGGGCGCATGATCTTCTCGCACATGACGGTGCAGGAAAACATCGAGACCGGCCTCGTCGCCTCCGGCGAAAAGAACGTGCCGGGCGATCTCTACGAGCTGTTCCCGGTGCTGCTGGAAATGAAAGGCCGCCGCGGCGGCAATCTGTCGGGCGGACAGCAGCAGCAGCTCGCCATCGCGCGGGCGCTCGCCACCAAGCCGAAGGTGCTGCTGCTCGATGAGCCCACCGAGGGCATCCAGCCGTCGATCATCAAGGACATGGCGCGCACGCTCAAGCACATCCGCGACACCAAGGGGCTGTCGATCATCGTGTCCGAACAGGTGCTGAGCTTCGCGCTCGACGTCGCCGACCGGGTGCTCGTCATCGAGAATGGCGAGATCGTCCGCGACGAGGCGCGCGAAGGCATCGATGCCGCGCAGATCGCCCGATATCTGTCCGTCTAACCGTCACGTCCAAGACCAAACACCGAAGGGGAGCATTGAATGGCCGACACACTCATCAAGGTCGATCTCACGCAGTCAGCCTATGACAACGACATGATTCACAATCGCTGGCATTCGGATATTCCGATGGTGGCGTGGGTCAATCCCGGTGATGACTTCATCGTCGAGACCTATGACTGGACCGGCGGCTTCATCAAGAACAACGACAGTGCCGATGACGTGCGCGACATCGATCTGTCGATCGTGCACTTCCTGTCCGGCCCGATCGGCGTCAAGGGCGCCGAGCCCGGCGATCTTCTGGTGGTCGATCTGCTGGATATCGGGCCGATGAAGGACTCGCAGTGGGGCTTCAACGGCTTCTTCTCCAAGCAGAACGGCGGCGGATTTCTCACCGATCACTTCCCGCTGGCGCAGAAGTCGATCTGGGACTTCAAGGGCATGTACACCTCGTCGCGCCATATCCCGGGCGTGAACTTCGCCGGCCTGATCCATCCCGGCCTGATCGGCTGTCTGCCGGATCCGAAACTGCTGGCCACCTGGAACACCCGCGAACAGGCGCTGATCGATACGGATCCGACCCGCGTGCCCGGTCTCGCCAATCCGCCATTCGGTCCCACCGCGCATATGGGCCGCCTCAAGGGCGACGCCCGCGACAAGGCCGCGGCCGAAGGCGCGCGCACGGTGCCGCCGCGTGAGCATGGCGGCAATTGCGACATCAAGGATCTATCGCGCGGCTCGAAAGTGTATTTCCCGGTTTATGTGCCCGGCGGCGGCCTCTCGATGGGCGATCTGCACTTCAGCCAGGGCGACGGCGAGATCACCTTTTGCGGCGCCATCGAAATGGCCGGCTGGCTGCATATCAAGGTCGACATCATCAAGGACGGCGTGTCGAAATACGGCATCAAGAACCCGGTGTTCAAGCCGTCGCCGATGACGCCGAACTACAAGGACTTCCTGATCTTCGAAGGCATCTCGGTGGATGAAGCCGGCAAGCAGCATTATCTCGACGTCCACATCGCCTATCGTCAGGCCTGCCTGAACGCCATCGAATATCTCAAGAAGTTCGGCTATTCGGGCGCCCAGGCCTATTCGATTCTCGGCACAGCGCCGTGTCAGGGCCATATCTCGGGCGTCGTCGATGTGCCCAATGCCTGCGCCACGCTGTGGCTGCCGACGGAGATCTTCGACTTCGACATCATGCCGAGCAATGCCGGTCCGACCAAGTTTATTGATGGCTCGATCCAGATGCCGCTCTCTCCGGACAAGTAACAACTACTCCCGTCATGCCCGGCGCATGCCGGGTATCCACGTCTTGCCACCTGCAAAGACGTGGATGGCCGGGACAAACCCGGCCATGACGCTGACTGAGATTGGAAATCAAATGCCCGTCTACGAATATCTCTGCGACGATTGCGGTCCGTTCACCGACTTCAGGCCGATGGCCGAATGCGACGAGCCGCAGGATTGCCCGCAATGCGCGACCTCGGCGCCGCGCGTGATGCTCACGGCGCCGGCCTTCTTCTGCATGCCCTCCGACAAACGCAAGGCCCACGCCACCAACGAACAGAGCCGCAATGCGCCGAAGACAATGGCGCAATACAAAGCCAGCCAGGAACGCGCCAAACATGGCGCCGGCTGCGGCTGCTGTTCCGGGGACAAGCCGTCGCGACTGGTGAAGAAAAGCGCGACGGGCGCCAAGAGCTTCCCGACTGCGCGGCCGTGGATGATCAGCCACTGAATGGATCAGCGCTGACACGCTCGCTGTAGTGCGCTATCGTTCACTCCGACGTGCCCCATGACGCGGGGCCGACGGAGGCATAATCATGCGGCATCGACCATTCGGCCCCCTCGACCGCGACGTTTCGTCGATCGGGCAGGGCACCTGGTACATCGACCACGGCGATCGCGCGGCGGCGGTCAAGGCCCTGCAGGCCGGGCTCGACGCCGGGATGAGCCATATCGATACCGCCGAAATGTATGGCGAGGCCGAACCGGTGGTGGCCGAGGCCATCGCGGGGCGCCGTGACGAGGTGTTCCTGGTCTCCAAGGTGCTGCCAAGCAATGCGTCGCGTAAGGGCGTCATCGCCGCGTGCGAACGCTCGCTGAAGCGGCTGAACACCGATCGGCTGGATTGCTACCTGCTGCACTGGCGCGGCCAGGTCCCGTTGGCGGAAACGGTTGCCGCATTCGAGGACCTGAAATCCGCAGGCAAGATCGCATCCTGGGGTGTCAGCAATTTCGACGCCGACGATCTGAACGAATTGTGGCGCCTGGCCGGCCCGGGCGCCATTGCCTGCAATCAGGTGCTGTATCACCTGCAGGAGCGCGCCATCGAGCACCGTGTCATCCCCTGGTGCGCGCAGCATGACGTTGCCGTCGTGGCCTATTCGCCGTTCGGTCACAACGATTTCCCGTCCGCCCGCTCGCCCGCGGGCGCCGTGCTGCAACGGATTGCCGCCGTCCATGAGGTCAGCCCGCGTCAGGTCGCACTCGCTTTCCTGACCCGGCAGCCCGCGGTGTTTGCAATCCCGAAGGCATCAACCGTCGCCCACGCCACCGACAATGCCGCCGCCGGCCAGCTGGCGCTGAGCGATGCCGAGCTCGCCGAACTCGACCGGACGTTTCCGCGGGGGCGCGAGCCCGCCAGCCTGCCGATGCTCTGATCCGCTGGTCGTTTCGCGCACAGCGGGGCCATTGCTCCAGCGGCGCCGCGGCATCCGCTGCATATCGCGGTCCTGTTATCGGAGGTTGTCCTGTCGCCGCGAAGGGCGTTTGGTTGGGCTCCAGATTCGGCCGGCACGTCATGCCAGGCCCAGCCAGCCGGTTCCACCCCGTGACCACTCATGTTCCGCCGCCGAAGACCCCCGCAGCCGTGCAGGGGACACCTGCTTCCGTGCAGGCAGCACGCCATCTCGACAAACCGCTGTTCGGCCTGCTGCTGATCGTTTGCTCGACGGCGTTCCTGGCATCCTCGGACACCATGGCCAAATATCTCGCACGCAGCGGCATGCCGCCGGTGGAGATCGCCTGGATCCGTTTTTCGGTCTTCGTTCTCATCATGCTGCCGATGGTGCTGATCCCGTCGGGCGGCAAGGCGCTGCGGTCGAGCCGGCCGCTGCTGCAGGTGTTCCGCGGTCTCGGCTTGCTCGGCTCGTCGATCTTTTTCATCATCGGCCTGAGTTTTTTGCCGATCGCCGAGGCCACCGCCACGGGATTCATCTCGCCACTATTTGTCACCGGCCTGTCGGTGATTTTTCTCGGCGAGAAAGTCGGCCTGCGCCGCTGGTCGGCCACCATCGTCGGCCTGATCGGCGTGCTGATCATCGTGCGGCCCGGCACGGCCGCGTTTCAGCCGGCCGCGATCTTTCCCATCATTTCCGCGCTCGGCTGGGCCAGCGCACTGGTGCTGACGCGCAAGATGAGCGGCGCCGATCGCCCCATCACCACCATGGCCTATTCCGCCATCGTCGGCTTTCTCGTGCTCAGCGTGTTCGTGCCGTTCTACTGGACGTCGCCGACGCCCACGCAACTGGCCATCGGCGTTGCGATCGGCGTGTCATCGACCGTCGGCCACTGGATCGTCGTGCTGGCGTTTCGCTATGCCGACGCCTCCGTGCTGGCGCCATTTTCCTACGTCCAACTGATGTGGGTAACGTTGCTCGGGTTTATCGTGTTTTCCGAAATTCCCGATCTGTGGACCTTCGTCGGCGCGGCGATCATCATTGCGTCCGGGGTCTACACCGCGCATCGCGAGCGCGTCCGCCGCGCGAAAATTGCGGTGCCGGCGGAGCCATATCCGACGTCGTGATGAAGAGCTAGCAAGCGGCATCGCACCGGTGCGGTTGCGATCGCCGTGCTCATGCTGTCATCCTGCGCAAAATGCGTCGGATGCTAATCAAATTGAATCGATTTGATCACGGCTTAAGAATAAAACTTTTTCTGTCGTTACTTTCCGCTTGTGTTAGGCGAAGAGACCACGGACCGCGTTAGGATCAGGTCGCCTTCACTCGTTTGGTAGCGTCATGCTGAGAGTTTGGAACTGTATTGAGTCTCAGCACGACTGGCGCGTGGTCCTGCTGGCAGCGGCGGTCTGCTTTCTGACCAGCTTCGGTGCCGTGCGCCTTTTCACGCGCGCCCGCACGGCGTCGTTCGACACCCGGCTCGGATGGCTGGTCACCGCCGGCGTGGTGACAGGGTTCGGCACATGGGCCACGCATTTCATCGCGATGCTCGCCTATCGGCCGGGGTTCGAGCTGCGCTATGACCTCGTCATCACCGCCTGCTCGCTGATCGCCTCGGCAGTGATGACGACGGCCGGCTTCGCCATCGCGCTGTATCGCCAATCCCGCCAGAATGCGATGCTCGGCGGCGCGGTGATCGGCATCGGCATCGCCTGCATGCATTACATGGGGATGGCGTCGCTGCGCATTCCCGCCATCATCGAATGGATGCCGGACCTCGTCGCAGCCTCGATCGTCAGCGGCATGGTGCTGGGCGCGCTGGCCATGCTCGTGGCCCAGGCAGCTGATACGCCGGTGAAACTGCTCGGTGCCGCGCTGCTGCTGGCTGTGGCGATCTGCGTTCATCACTTCGTCGCCATGGGAGCGATCAATCTCACCTCCCGGACCGGCGCCGCCGCGACCGACAGCCTGTTGTCCCCCATCGAACTGTCGTTGGCGGTCGCAGCCTTCACGGTGACCGTCGTCATCGCCGGCATGGTCATTGCGATTTCGGACCGGCGCAGCCGCCGCAGCATGCGTCAGCGCAACATGCAGCTCGATGCCGCGCTCAACAATATGGGCCAGGGCCTGTGCATGTACGACTCGGACGGCGGGTTGGAGTTGTGGAACGACAGCTATCTGCGCATGTATCGCATTCCGCCGGAGATGATGGTGCCCGGCGCCACGATGGCCGAGGTCGTGAAATCACGCAGCCAGGTCGGGATGCTGTTCACCGATCAGGACCGCTACGATGCGCAGCTCAAAGCCGCCATTGCCGAACGCAGGCCGGCCAGCCAGACCGCCGAGCTTCCCGACGGCCGCACCATCCATGTGCGATACCGCCCGATGGAAAGTGGTGGCTGGGTGGTGATCCATGCCGACATCACGGACCGTAAATCCAACGAAGCGCGCATCGTGCATCTGGCGCGCCACGACCCCGTCACCGACCTGCCAAACCGCGTCGCTTTCAATGAATATCTCCAGCGGGTGTTCGCGGAGGCGTCCGCGGGACGCGGCTGCTTTGCGGTGGTGCGGATCGATATCGATCATTTCCGCGAGATCAATGAAATCTTCGGCCAGGCCATGGGCGATGCCGTGCTGGCCGATGTGGCCAAGCGACTGACGGTGGCGAGCAATGGCGCGTTCCTCGCACGACCAAGCGGCGACATCTTCTCCATCGTCGCCCAACTCGGTGCCGATCCGCACGCGGTGGACGATCTCTGCGCGCGGCTTTCGGCGGTGCTGGACGTGACGACGCAGATCGACCGACGCGATATCCGCGTTCGCTGCAGCATCGGCATCTCGCTTTATCCACAGGATGGCGACGACATCGAGAGCCTGATCGCCCATGCCGATCTCGCGCTCGACCGCGCCAAGGCCGAAGAGCGCGGCACCATCCGCTTCTTCGAGGCGGAGATGGATCAGCAAATTCGCGAGAAGCGCCTGATGCAGCGTGACCTCGTCGTGGCCATCGAAAACGAACAGTTCGAACTGTATTTCCAGCCACAGGCATCGGCTGCCGGCGACATCCTCGCATTTGAGGTCTTGCTGCGCTGGCGCCATCCGGAGCGTGGTCTGGTGTCGCCCGCGGTCTTCATCCCGCTCGCCGAGGAGACCGGACTGATCGGCGCCATCGACACCTGGGTGCTGCGCGAGGCATCTCGCGAGGCGGCGACCTGGCCCAATCCGCTGTCGATTGCGGTCAATCTATCGCCGGTAGATTTTCAAACCTGCGATGTGCCGGCGATGCTTGCATCGGTGCTGCAGCAAACCGGGCTTGCGCCGGAGCGCATCGAGATCGAGATCACGGAAGGCGTGCTGATCGACGATTTCGAAGGCGCTATTGCGATCCTGCGGAACATCAAGGCCCTCGGCGTTCGCGTGGCCATCGATGATTTCGGCACCGGCTATTCCAGCCTGAGCTATCTGCAGGCGTTCCCGTTCGACAAGATCAAGATCGACCAGACCTTCGTGATGAATCTCGAGACCAACCCGCAATCGGCGGCGATCATTCGCGCAATCATCGGTCTTGGTCGCTCGCTCAAGCTGCCGGTCATCGCCGAGGGCGTCGAGACGCCAGCGCAGCAGGCTTTCCTTGTCGCCGAGGGTTGTGCCGAACTGCAGGGCTACCTGATCGGACGCCCGCATCCGATCAGCCATTTCGGCCATCTCATCGACAAGCCCGGCACAGCGACGCGCGCAATCGTGAGCGCGAATTGAGCGCGTCGCTTCGTTTCATCCCTGACGGGCGGTCTGCGCATGCGGTGAGCTAGGCGGCGCGCATTCCGGAGGTCTCGCCGTCCAGCCAGGTTTCGTAGTCCTGCAGCCGCTCCGGGCTTCCCTTCAGCTCGACGCTCACGCGGTCATCGCTGGTCCAGATCACCACGAACGGCATCTCGCCGAAGCCTTCGAAGCGCGCGAGGCCGGTCTCGCCGACCGACATGCCGTTTTGACATGAGAACGCAGCACCGCCCTTCGACAGGTCGATCAATTGCGCCGGGACGTTCTGGCCGCGTGCATTCGAGACCGAAATTCGGACGCTCGAGGGTTGACGCGGCGATGCGCGGCGATCGGTTTCGTCGGTCGAGGTGCGAACCACTTTCACGAGGATGGACTTCAGGCCCGAGAGGTGCTGGTTGACGCCGGCGATCGAGGTGCGAACTTCCGCCGATCGCGCGCTGACATTTTCGGCGTCACGACGCACATTCATGATCCTCGTCGATACTTTATGGACGGCATTCGCGGATTCGCTGACATTGTGGGCGATCTCGCGGGTCGCCGATCCCTGTTCTTCGATCGCGGCGGCGACCGCACTGGCGACGCTGTCGATCTCCTGAATTTGCTTGCCGACATCGGCGACGGCAAAGACCGTATTTTCCGTGGCCGATTGAATTTCCACAATCAGCCGGTTGATTTCTTCCGTCGAGCGCGCGGTCTGGTTCGCCAGAGCCTTGACTTCGGTGGCCACTACCGCAAAGCCGCGGCCGGCCTCGCCGGCACGTGCGGCTTCGATGGTGGCGTTGAGCGCCAGCAGGTTGGTCTGGTCGGCAATGCCGCCGATCAGGTTGGTGACGTCGGCCACTTTGGCCACCACAGCCGACAGGGACTGAATCGTCAGCTGGGCCTGATTGCTGGTGTTGACGGCCGAGTTCGTCACCGCACCGGCGCGCTCGATCTGCGCGCCGATCTCGCGGATCGATGCGGCCAGCTCTTCGGCCGCGCCTGCCACGGCTTGTGCATTGGTCAGTGCATGCTCGGCAGCGTTGGAGACGTCTGCGGATTCGTCGGAGAGGTCCGCGGCGAGCATTGTCAGGCCTTCCGCAGCCTGGTTGACGGTCGTGGTCGCCGACGCCACCGCTTCGATGGATTCCCTTGTCTTTTCTTCCACCGTATCGGCCATGCCGAGCAGCGCTTCCTTCTTGGCGACTTGCGCCATGGCCGATGCAACTTCCTGTTCCAGCCTCAGCCGGCCATTGTCGATGGTTGCGTCCTTGAACACGCGCAGTGCCGCGGCCATCTCGCCGATTTCGTCGCGTCGGCCGGTCGAGGGTATCGCAACGTCCACCTGGCCCTGGGCAAGCCGCCGCATCGCGCCTGTGATCGCGACCACAGGCCGGATCACGCCGAGGCCGATGCCGGCAAGGCCGACAGCGAGCATCAACGACACCAGGCCTGAGACCGACCACAACGACATCGTGTAATAGCTGACCTGGTTGGCCGCGGTTGATTCCAGCGCGGTATTGTCGTCCGTCGCGCGCTTGACGATCTCGTCGATGACGGTGCGGTGAGCTGCGTAGGCGGCGTTGACGTCGGCATAGGCTTTGGCCGCGGACGCCTTGTCGTTGCGCTCCAGCGCCGGCAGCAAATGGCTTTCGACGGCGGTCCAGAATTGCTGGACGGGGGCATGGGACTGCGTCGTCAAGGCGGTCTTCAAGACTGCGCCCAGATCGGACTGCTGCCAGAATGCATGCCGTTCGTCATAGTCCTTGTGCAGCTGCGCCAGCCGCGCCTTGCGCTGTGCCAGCGTTGCAGGTTCGTGAAAGGCCAGGGAGGCTTCCAGATAAGCTTCGATGACATATTCGGGCGGCGGCAGGATGTCGGCGATCAGGTCGTTTCCGAGCTTGATCTGCGAATATAATGGGCCTCCGACCTTCAGCATGTTCAAGGCGGTGACGCCCGTCAGAACGATCGCACCCACACCGCACGCAACGACAACGCCCAAGGCGATAATGGCCTTGGACAGAGTAAACCGGATTCTCATCAAAATTCTCCGCGCCATTTCGGCATAATGATTGTGAGCGAGCTATGTCGTTCGCCGGACTTTCAATGGAAGTCGGGCCCGCGCACCGAACCAAAAAATAGAATCGGATTCTCGCGTGCCTCTGGAACTGTGCGGTCGGAATGGTGAATGGGATGTAAGTTCCGGGACTGCCAGCATTGGGGTAGCCCAGTCTGGTCAGTTGTCGCTCAGAGGATCGGCACTCAGACCGGCAGGGCGATCGAATACTTCACCTGGCTCAATGCAAAGCTGGACTCGATCGAGGCGATGCCATCCAGCCGTGTCAGCTTGGTCTTTAGAAACGCTTCATAAGAAGCGAGGTCCGCAGACACCACGCGCAGCAGATAATCGCGGTTGCCGGTCATCAGGTAGCATTCCAGAACCTCGTCCCATTTCGCGATCGCCTTGGCGAAGCGGGCGAGGTCTTCTTCTTTCTGCCGGATCAGTTTGATCGAGATGAAGACGCTGACCGGAAGGCCGACGGCTTTCTGATCCACCAGCGCCATGTAGCCCGAAATCACCCCGCGCTGTTCCAGCAGTTTCACCCGGCGATGGCAGGGTGAAATGGACAGGCCAACTTTGTCCGCCAATTCCTGCATGGTGACGCGGCTGTCCGCCTGCAGTGCTGCGAGGATTTTACGATCGATCGCGTCGAGGGCTGACATTGGAAAAATCACGTTCGAATGAGGGTTCGCGCGATCAATTTATCCCAATACTCTGCCTCTTGTCGTCATAAATTGAGAAATTCGACGAAATCGCTGCTGCTAGACTGGCGCCCAAATGACGAGCCGACGCAGTCGGCCGGAAAGCAAGATGCGGGAGTCCACCATGACCATCGACGACAGTCGCCTGTCCACTCTGACTGCCTTGGCGAAAAAGGCGCTGTGGCTCTCGTCATGGACCATCCATCACGCCAATCATATCCGGCCCAATGTCGATGGTCTCAAAGTCGGCGGCCATCAGGCCTCGTCGGCATCGCTCGCCACGATCATGTCGGCGCTTTATTTCTCTGTGTTGAAGCCGGAAGATCGCGTCGCGGTGAAGCCGCATGCGTCGCCGATCTTTCATGCGATCCAGTATTTGTTCGGCAACCAGACCCGCGACAAGCTGGAGAACTTTCGCGGCTTCAAAGGCGCGCAGAGCTATCCGTCGCGCACCAAGGATGTCGATGACGTTGATTTCTCCACGGGCTCGGTGGGGCTCGGCGTGGCGCAGACTTTGTTCTCATCGCTTGTGCAGGACTATGTCGCAGCCCATGGCATGATGAAGGATCGCCGCGAAGGCCGCATGGTCGCGCTGGTCGGTGATGCCGAAATGGACGAGGGCAATATCTTCGAGGCGCTGGTCGAAGGCTGGAAGCATGGCTTGCGCAATTGCTGGTGGATCATCGACTACAACCGCCAGAGCCTCGACGCGGTCGTGCGCGAGGGGCTGTGGGAGAAGTTCGAGTCCATGTTCCGCAATTTCGGATGGGACGTGGTCATCGTGAAATACGGACGCCTGATGGACGCGGCATTTGCCGAGCCCGGCGGCGCGGCGTTGCGCCGCTGGATCGACACCTGCCCGAACCAGCGCTATGCGGCGCTTTGCTTCCAGGGCGGCGCGGCATTCCGCAAGCGATTGCACGACGAGATCGGCGATCAGGGCGAAGTCACCGCATTGATCGACCGGCGCAGCGACGACGAGTTGCTGGCGTTGATGTCCAATCTCGGCGGCCACGACATGAGCAGCATGCTCGAAGCGTTCGAGGCAATCGATCACGATCGCCCGGTCTGTTTCATCGCCTACACGATCAAGGGCGTCGGCCTGCCGTTCCAGGGACACAAGGACAATCATGCGGGCTTGATGACGCCGGCCCAGATGGAAAAATGGCGCGCCGATCAGAACATCAGGCCCGGCCATGAGTGGGACAAGTTCGAAGGCCTGGCCGACGATGCGGCCACGCTCGAAGCGTTTCTGAAGCGGGTGCCGTTCGTCCAGCAGGGCCGGCGCCGCCTCGATGCACCGGTCATCGACGTGCCCGCGACATTGTCGTTCAAGCCGGCCGCGGCGATGTCCACCCAGCAAGGTTTTGGGCTCATCCTCCACGAACTGGCGCGCGGCGAGACGGAACTGGCGTCGCGCATCGTGACGGCATCGCCGGACGTCACCGTCTCGACCAATCTCGGCGCCTGGGTCAATCGCCGCGGCCTGTTCGCCAAAGCGGAGAATGCCGACCTGTTCCGGCAGGAGAAGATCCCATCGACCTTCGCCTGGGATTACTCGCCGAAAGGCCAGCATATGGAACTGGGCATCGCGGAGATGAATCTCTTCATCATGCTGTCGGCGCTCGGCCTGTCGCACAGCATCAACGGCGCGCGCCTGCTGCCGATCGCAACGCTGTACGATCCGTTCATCGAACGCGGTCTCGATGCGCTCAACTATGCCTGTTACCAGGATGCGCGCTTCATGGTGGCGGCGACGCCGTCGGGCATCACGCTGGCGCCGGAAGGCGGCGCGCATCAATCGATCGCAACGCCGCTGATCGGTCTGGCGCAGGATGGACTCGCCTCCTACGAGCCGGCCTTCGTCGATGAACTCGCGGTGATGATGCGCTGGGGCTTTGAACACATGCAGCGCGCAGCCGGTGAGGGCGGTTCGGTTTACTTGCGGCTCTCGACGCGAAGCATCGAGCAGCCGAAGCGGTTCATGACGCCGGAACTGCAGCAACAGATCGTCGACGGCGCGTATTGGCTGCGCGCGCCCGGCGACAATTGCGATCTGGTCATCGCCTACACCGGCGCGCTGGCGCCGGAAGCGATCGAGGCCACGGGGCTTCTCGGCGAGAACCACCGCGATATCGGCCTGCTCGCGATCACGTCAGCGGATCGCCTGCATGCCGGATGGACTGCGGCGCGCCGTCATCGACGCGACCGACGCGGACCGATCCAAAGCCACATCGAGACGCTGCTGGAGCCGCTGCCACGCGATTGCGGCATCGTCACCGTCCTTGACGGGCATCCGGCAACGCTCGGCTGGATCGGCGCGGTGCGTGGCCATCGCGTGGAGGCGCTCGGTGTTGAACATTTCGGCCAGACCGGAACGATCGGCGACCTGTATCGCCATCACGGCATCGATGTGAACGCGGTCATCGATGCGGCCGAAGCGCTGAGCCCGGCGGTGCCGGTGCGGCATCGCAAGATGGCGGTGTAACTTTTTTCTCCCTCTCCCGCAAAGGCGAGAGGGGGCGCATCGACGGAGCGATTATTTCAGAACGCCTTGAAGGTGATGATGGTGTGGGTGTCCTGGATGCCCGGCAGGACCTGCACCTTCTCGTTCACGAAATGGCCGATGTCGGTGTCCTTATCGACATAGAATTTCACCAGCAGATCGTAGTGGCCGGCCGTGGAATAAATCTCCGAGGCAATCTCGGCCTCCGCCAGCGCATTGGCCACGATGTAGGATTGGCCGAGCTTGCACTTGATCTGGACAAAGAAGGGGATCATCGGGAGTCTCCGAACACAGTCGTTTGGAGATCATCAAGCGCAAAACGGCCAGCGAGGCAAGGCCGCCGGGATCCGGCAGCCTTGCCACAGGTGTATGTTACGCAGGTTGCAGCCCCAAGGCCTTTGCGGCGTCGAGCCAGACCGGCAGTTCGCGCTGGTACAGCGCATTGGTGTCCTTGAAGCCGAGCGCGGGCTCCAGCGCCACGGTCTTGAGAACCTCCTTGATCTTGGGGTCGCTATTGGCCTGCACGAACAGCTGCGCCAGTTTCTCCACGATCGGCTGTGGCGTCGCTTTTGGCACCGCCCATCCGGAAAAGCCGCTCACGGTGAAGAAATTTGAAGTCGCCCCCTGTTCGGGCAGCGTCTTCACGTCAGGGATGGCATCGACCTTCTTCGAATGCACCGCGAACGCCACGCCGCGATTGCTCTGCAGCACCGATTGCGCCGCCGAGTAGCTGCCCATGGCGAAATCCAGCGAGCCATCGGCAAGGCCCGTCCACATCGGCGACTCGCCGCGATAATGGATCGGCTCGATCTTCAGGCCATACTGTTTGTTGAGTTCGTTGACGGTGAAGTGCGGCGCCGAGCCGACGCTGTAGCTGCCGAAATTGACCTTGTCCTTGCTCTTGGCGAAGGCGACGAAATCCGCGAGCGACTTCACGCCTGATGTGGGATTTGCGACCAGCAGAAGCCCCGCGCCCGGGACCACGCTGACCAGCGTGAGATCCTTGTCCATGTCGTAACCGGGTGTCTTCAGCATCACCCGATTCATCACATAGGTGGTCGAGATCGAGCACAGGATGGTGTGGCCATCGGGCTCGGCGCGCGCGACTTCGGCGGTGCCGATCGCGCCCGAGGCGCCGGCCTTGTTTTCGACCACCACGGTCTGGCCGATCTGCTTGCCGATGAATTCACCGAACGTCCGCGCCAGCAGGTCGGTCTGCCCGCCTGCGGGATAGCTGCACACCATGCGGATCTGCTTCGATGGCCAGGCGGCCTGCGCGGAGGCCTTGCGCGACAGCAATGGGAGCGCAAGCGCCGATGTACCCGCAGCCAGAAAGTGACGGCGATCGAGAGTGACAGACATGGTTTCCTCCGTTTGTTTTCTCGAAGCTAGCCTATGGAACCGGAGTCGGCCATGGATGCCTGCGGGACAGATTGGCGCATCCGTCATCGCCCTTGGATCGCCGCGGCTTGCCGGCACGGGCGCGCCGGGCTAGGACCAATGGCGACTGCATTCTGCGGGATTTGCTGTGAGTTTTGCCATGTCCACACCGATTGCGCTGACGATTGCAGGGTCCGATTCCTCCGGCGGCGCCGGCATTCAGGCGGACCTGAAGACATTCGCAGCGCTCGGCGTCTACGGCGCGTCGGCAATCTCGGCGTTGACGTCGCAGAACACCCGTGGCGTCACCGGCATTCATCAGGTTCCGGCCTCATTCGTGCGCGACCAGATCAATGCTGTGTTCGACGATCTCGACGTCGGCGCGGTCAAGATCGGCATGGTGGCGCAGCGCGAGGTCATCGAGGCGATCGCCGCCAGCCTTGCCAGATGGAAGCCGAAACATGTGGTGCTCGACCCGGTCATGGTGGCGACGTCAGGCGATCGCCTGCTGCTGCCCGATGCCATCGACGCGCTGCGCAACGCGTTGATCCCCTGCGCGCATATCGTGACGCCGAACCTGCCGGAAGCGGCAGCGTTGCTCGACGAGCCGGTGGCGCGGGACGACGCGGAGATCGAAGCGCAGGGCAAACGACTGCTGGCACTGGGCTGCAAGTCGGTGCTGATCAAGGGCGGCCACGGCGACGGGCCGGAGAGCACGGACTACTTCGTCACCGACGCTGGCGTGACCGCTCTGCCGTCAGCGCGCGTTCATACGAAGAATACCCATGGCACCGGCTGCACGCTGTCATCAGCGATCGCCGCGGAACTCGCCAAGGGCGCCGATATGGACACCGCCGTGCGGTCGGCGAAAGCCTATGTCAGCGCCGCGATCGCCGCGGCCGACACGTTCACCGTCGGGCATGGCCACGGGCCGGTGCATCATTTTCATCGATACTATTGATCCTGGATTGAGCCCGCACGCAGCCGCTGCGACACTCTGTCGTCGCTCTGTCATCCCTCATTGATATCAGCCGAACAGCACCTGGATTGTCCGATTCGACCGGACCCGCTGGACGGAAATTGCGATGACGACGCTCGACCTGGAAAAGTCCATCGTTGAGTCGGCCTATGCCCGTTGGGCGCCGATCTACGATGCCGTTTGCGGACCGGTGATGTTGAAAGGGCGCCGCGCCGCTGCGGAAGCGGCACGCGCGGTCGGCGGCGATGTGCTTGAGGTCGGCGTCGGGACCGGTTTGTCGTTCGAGGATTACGACAGCAGCACCCAGGTCACCGGCATCGATCTGTCCGAGCCCATGCTGGCCAAGGCCCGGGCCAAGATGGCATCCGGCCGTTTCCCGTGGGTGAAGGACGTCCGCCAGATGGACGCCCATGCGATGGACTTCGCCGACGCGACATTCGACTGCGTGGTGGCGCAATTCGTCATCACGCTGGTCGAGAATCCCGAGCAGGTCCTCTCCGAATGCCACCGCGTGGTGAAGCCGGGCGGCCGCATCATCCTCGTCAATCACTTGTATTCAGAGACCGGCTGGGCAGCGGCGCTGGAGCGCTGGGCCGCCGAGAAGACGCGCTCGCTTGGCCTGCGCCCGGAATTCCCGTTCGCGCGGCTGCAGGCATGGTCGCAAGCGAACAGTGACAGCCTCCTCGTCGAGCGCCGCAAGCTGCGACCGTTCGGCATTTATACGCTCGTGACCTTTGAAAGAACCGCATCGGCGCTGGCGGCGTAGCGTCATCGTCCGGTCATGCAACTTTGCTAGCCGCCTGGCATGGAAAGACACGCGATGAGTGAAGGCAACGAACACCGCTTTCGCACCTTGTTCATCTCCGACGTTCATCTGGGAGCGCGGGGATCGCAGGCTGAAAAATTGCTCGATTTTCTCCGCATGCATGACGCCGACACCATCTACCTCGTCGGCGACATCGTGGATGGCTGGGCGCTGAAATCGGGCTGGCACTGGCCGCAGTCGCATAACGACTTCGTGCAGAAGATGCTGCGCAAGGTCCGCAAGGGCGCCAGGATCGTCTACATTCCAGGCAATCACGACGAGTTCCTGCGCAACTATTACGGCACGCATTTCGGCGGCATCGAAGTCGTCGAGACGGCGACGCATGAGGGCGTCGACGGCAAAAAATATCTGGTCATCCACGGCGACATCTTCGACCTCGTGGTGCAGAACGCACGCTGGCTCGCGCATCTCGGCGACAAGGCTTATGATTTTGCGATCCGGATGAACCGTCTGGTCAACCTGCTTCGCCGTCTGTTCGGCTTTCCTTACTGGTCACTGTCGAAATGGGCCAAGATGAAGGTGAAGAACGCGGTGAACTATATCGGCGCCTTCGAGGAGACGCTGGCCGGCGAAGCGCGGCGCCATGGCGCCGACGGCGTGATCTGCGGCCACATCCACTACGCCACCATCCGCGACGAGCACGGCATCCGTTACATGAATTGCGGCGACTGGGTCGAGAGCTGCACTGCGCTGGTCGAGCATGAGGACGGACGCTTCGAGATCCTCACCTGGACCGATGTCGCGCGAGAACACGCGCCGGTCCCGGCGCTTGCCTCGGCGAGGGCGGCCTGATGCGTGTCCTGATCGCGACCGACGCCTGGCACCCGCAAGTCAATGGCGTGGTTCGCACGCTGACGATGATGGCCGAGGCGGCCCGGAGCTTCGGCGTCGACGTATCTTTCCTGACACCCGAAACGTTCCACACCTTCGGCATGCCGAGCTATCGCGATCTGCGCGTCGCCATCCCGCGCCGCCGGCAAATCGCACGCATGATCGAGGCGGCCAGGCCAGATAACATCCACATCGCCACCGAAGGCCCGATCGGCTTCGCCGCGCGCGCCTATTGTCGGCGCCGCAAGATCCCGTTCACGACGAGCTTCCACACGCGTTTCCCCGAATATATCTCGGCCCGCTTTCCGATTCCGGAGCGGTGGGTGTGGGCCGGCCTGCGCTGGTTTCACGGTCCAAGCGCTGCAGTCATGGCGGCGACGCCGGCGCTGGCGGATGAGTTGCGCGAGCGCGGCTTCAGGAATGTCGTGCTGTGGCCGCGCGGCGTGGACGGCCATCTGTTCCGCCCGCGCGACGTCGATCTCGGTCATGCCAAACCTGTGTTCTTGTCGGTCGGCCGCGTGGCCGTCGAGAAGAATCTCGAGGCTTTCCTCGCGCTCGATCTGCCCGGTACCAAGATCATCGTCGGCGACGGCCCCGCGCGGGCGGCGTTGCAGATCAAATATCCCGATGCCGTGTTTCTCGGTGCCTTGCAGGGCGAGGATCTGGCGCGCGTTTATTCCGGCGCCGATGTGTTCGTGTTCCCGAGCAAGACCGACACTTACGGCCTGGTGCTGCTGGAAGCGCTTGCCAGCGGCGTGCCGGTGGCGGCACTGCCGGTGACCGGACCGAAAGACGTGATCGGCACGGCCCCGGTCGGCGTGCTGTCGAACGATCTGCAGGCTGCCTGTCTGGCGGCCTTGCAAATCGATCGGCAGGCCTGTCTCGCATTCGCTGCAGACCATACCTGGGAAGCCTCGGCGCGGGTGTTCGTCGGCAATATCGCCCGCGCACGTGGCGACCTGCGCATCGATGCAAAACCCATTGCGAGCCGCCCGCCGGTCGCGGCCTGAGACTGTCCCTGTCGGCTGGCTCGCCCTTGTCGAGCATGCCGCGCGCAACTAGCATGCGGGCATGAAAAATTCAGACATGCCGATTTCCGCCGCCGATATCGATGCAGCCGCGCGCGTCATCGCGCCTTATGCCGTGCGCACTCCGCTCTTGCCGGTGCCGACGCTGGATACGCTCACCGGCGGTCGCGTTTTCGTCAAACCGGAAGTGCTGCAGCGGACCGGCTCGTTCAAATTCCGCGGTGCCTTCAACAAGCTGTCCTCGATCCCGCAGGACGCGCGTGGCAGGGGCGTGGTCGCCTTCTCCTCCGGCAATCATGCGCAAGGCGTGGCAGCGGCCGCGCAGATTCTCGGCATGAAGGCGACCATCGTGATGCCGGCGGACGCGCCCGCCATGAAGGTCGAACGCACGCGTGGCTATGGCGCCGAGGTCGTTCTGTATGATCGCCTCAAGGAAGATCGCGAGGCGATCGCGCGCAAGATCTCGGGTGACAGCGGCGCCACCGTGGTGCCGCCCTATGACGATGTGTTCGTGATGGCCGGGCAGGGTACCGTCGGCCTCGAAATCGCGGAGGATCTGGCGGCGCTCGGCGCGGTGCCGGACATCGTCTCGGCGCAGGCGTCCGGTGGCGGATTGGTCGGCGGCATTGCAGTGGCGGTGAAGGCGCGCTTTGCCGACGCGTCCATCATCGTCGCGGAGCCGGCGGGCTTTCATGATCATGACCTGTCGCTCAAGGCCGGCAAGCCGGTTGCGCATGGCAATGGCGGCGGCACGATTTGCGACGCCCTGATGGCGCAGCAGCCAGGAGAGATCACTTTTGCCGTCAACAAGTATCTTCTCGCTGGTGCCGTCAGCGCGACCGATCAGGAAGTGATGGAAGCCATGGCGTTTGCCTTCCGCGACCTGAAGCTGGTGGTCGAACCCGGCGGCGCCGTGGCGCTGGCGGCGTTGCTGACAGGCAGGATCGAGGCGCGCGGCAAGACCGTGGTGATCGTGCTGTCCGGCGGCAATGTCGATCCCACGCTCTTCAGCAAGGCCATCGGCGCATGAGTTGCGCGAGGCCTTCGGGCCTTGGCGCTTTATGAGAAGAACGCGATCTTTTCGGCCTGGGTCATCCGGCGGATCGGCGCCAGTGGATCGGAGGTCGGCGTTTTCGGATCGGCGATGACGCCGTTGGCGATGAGTGCCGCGCCGAGAGATGGCGCCGGTGCCGGCCTGGCCTGTGGTGGCTCGGGTGCCAGGGCCACTTCGGCGATGGCGGCAATCGTCATGTCCTCCGCGGGCGCTTGCGCCATGGGGGACAGCTGGACTGGCTCGCTCGGCGCCGTATAGGCCGGCGCGTTTGCTTCCGTTGCCGACGGCGGGGCGAACAATTCATCGGCATCGTCGGGATCGAGCGCGCCCATTTCCATGGCCACCGCATCGAGCACAGCGAGGTCGTCGGCTTCGTCGGGATCGAACCGCGGCCCGGCGTCAGCTGTCGGTTCGGGCGCGTTGCCAGCCGAACCGAAAATCATCGCTGCGTCAGCATCGGCACTCGCCCCGACGGACGCGGGAGCCGCTACGGAAGCGGCAGCTTGTGCTGACGCGGGAGCGTCTTCGACCGGCGCCGGCGTGAATGTCGGTTTGGGTGGCGCGAACGCCGTTGCTTCGGACACATGCATCGCCCCAGCCGCAGCGGCGGTGGGCGCTTCGCCTGCGGGCACCCGGAATAGCGGCGTCACCGAGGCCTCATGCGGCTCATGCGCCTGTTCGGCGACAGGCGCTTCGGCTTTGGCGGTCGACGAAGGAGCGCCATCAGCCAGTGCCTCGATGCGCTCCAACAGGACATCGTAACTTGTGAGCACGGCCTCGCGGCTGCTCTCCGGCGTTTGCGCCTGCAGCGCCGTGTGGCCGGCCTCGATGGCTTGCACCTGCGTATCGAGCAGGTTGCAGATGCGGGCGTCGGCGCCGCATTCACGCATCGTCATGGCGATCTCGCGAATGATGCGCGCGCCGTTGCGGGCAGCGGTCTGCACGCCGTCGTCGCCCGCGGAACGTGGCAATACGTCGATCGCGGTTGCCTTGGCCTGGCGCATAGCGGCCCGAATCGCAGCCAGCGCTGCGGTGAGGCTCAGTCCCTGCGGCTGCTGTTTCTGGGCCGCGACACCGGCTTCGAGCCGCGCCACGGCATCGAGCAACAGGTTGGTATCGGCATTGCGGTTGCGCTTGGCGTATTCGGCCAGGAACCAGCGACCGCGCGCCGTTTCCAGAAAGGCCTCGCGGATCGCCTCATAGTCAGCCTCGCCCGGCACATTGGGACGGGCGTTGATCGGCGACAGGGCAAATGCTTCTTCGGCCATCAGGTCAACTCGCGGCGCGCGGCAGGGCGCGCTATGTCAGATGGCGACGATCCCGTGCGAATCGCAGCCCCTTGGATGATACCTGAAACCGCCACCCATATCGCCCCGTCCGTGGCGCGCAAGTTCGCGCAGCGGCTGGCCATGTTCTACGGCACGGTGTTCGGCTCCGGCGGCTTTTATCTGCCCTTCTTTTCGGTCTGGCTGAAGGCGATCGGCATCGATCCGGTGTGGATCGGTGCCATCCTTGCGGTGCCTTCGACGACACGCTTCACGACATTGCCCTTCATCACGGCCTTTGCCGAGCGCCGGCATGCCTTGCGCCAGACCATGATCGTCTGCGCCTGCCTCACTGCCATCGGATTTGGCTTCGTCGGTTCGCTGCGCGATCCATTGGCGATCCTCGTCGTGTTCGCGATCACCGCCGTGGTGTGGACGCCGCTGGCGGCGCTCACCGACGGTTATGCGCTGAAGGGCGTGGTGCGCTTCGGCTTCAGCTATGGCCCGCTGCGGCTCTGGGGCTCCGCCGCCTTCGTGGTCGGGGCGCTGGCCTGCGGCGTGGTGGTGAACTGGCTGGACGGCCAGCATCTGGTCTGGGTGATTGTTGCGGCGATGGTGCTGTCGGCATTCGTCAGCCTCGGACTGCAGCCGCTCGGCACCGCCCTGGGCGACGGCACGGTGTTGTCGCGGGCGACGGCGCTGCTGCGCGATCCCGGCTTTCTCGCCATCGCTGCGGCGACGGCGCTGATCCAGGGCAGCCATGCCGGCTATTACACATTCGCGTCCATCACCTGGCAGGCGGCCGGCTATGACGGCCTCACCATCGCCGGGCTGTGGACGCTCGGCGTCCTCGCCGAGATCGTCCTGTTCGCGCTGTCGCCGCGCATCCCATGGGCGCCGGCGACGCTGATCGTGCTCGGCGGCCTCGGTGCCCTGATCCGCTGGACACTGACGGCGCAGACGCTGCCGCTCCCGCTCCTCGTGGGCGTGCAGTTGCTGCATGGCGCGACCTACGGGCTGACCCAGTTGGGAACGATGGGGCTGCTGCTACACCATGTGCCGCAGCACGTCATGGCCCGCGCGCAGGGCTATGTGACCGCCTGCACGGGGCTGGTGATGAGCAGCATGGCGGTGCTGTCCGGCGCGATCTACGCGCGCTACGGCGAAGGTGTGTATTACGTCATGGCAGCGCTGGGGCTAGCGGGCGTGTGCGTGATCTGGTGCGCTCGCCACCGCCTCGCGCAGAAACTCACCAGCCCTTAGCCCCATAACTCCGGCTCTGGCGGATACAACGTACTTCCCTCATAGCGCAGGCCGCCGTCGCGATCTTTCGCCAGCAGCAGAGGTCCATCCAGATCAACGAACCGGGCGCCCTGTGCGATCAGCATCGCCGGCGCCATGGCCAGCGATGTCGCGACCATGCAGCCGACCATGATATCGAGCCCCATGGCGCCGGCGATGCTGATCGCACAGGGCGCCCGGTTCGTTGA
>SDZE01000072.1 GCA_004173095.1 Bradyrhizobiaceae bacterium | reverse complement strand
GATAGAACGGCATCAGCCAGAGCGTGTTGACGCCAAGTTCCTGCAGATAGTCGAGCTTCTCGGTGAGGCCGATGAAATCACCGATGCCGTCATTGTTGCTGTCCGCAAACGTCTTGACGTGCAGCTGATAGATTACCGCGTCCTTGTACCAGAGCGGATCGAGCTTGTTGTTCGGCTGTGCGGTATTATTCTTCGTCTTGATATCGGTCATCGCATTCATTGAAGGCGCTTTCAGGCGAGGCAGCGGAACAGGGCGGCAGGATCGCGTTGCGGGTCGATGCGCAGCCGGATGCCACCCCATTCGACGCCGTGACGCTCGCCGGTGATTATATTTTCAACCGCGGCGACATTGCGCCTTTCGCCGTCAACAAGGACCTGGGTGTCAATCGGCAGCCAGAACTCATACGGGTCGCGCGAGATGGCGATGGCGCCGGCAACGACATTTGTTTCGTCCACCGACGTCTTGACGAAACCGATGATATTGTCGTTCTCGACCGGCATGAAGCGCAGATTGGAGATCTGCTGCAGAGCCGGGTTGGCGCGACGCGCCATGTTGAGCGCCGTGATGTAGGGGATGATATTGCCCGGCTTGTGCCAGTCACGGATCTTGATCTCGTATTTTTCGGAATCGAGATACTCTTCCTTGCCGGGGATGGGCTCGTGCTCGAGCAACTCGAAACCATTATAGATGCCGTAGACCGACGACAGCATCGCGGCCAGCGCCACACGCGACTTGAACATCCACGCTTCGCCAGATTGCAGGTGAAACGGCAGGATGTCGGGCGTATTGACGAAGAAGTTCGGGCGATAATATTCGCGCTCGGGATAGCGGCACAGTTCGTTGAGATACTGCTCGATTTCCCATTTAGCGGTGCGCCAGGTGAAATAGGTATATGACTGCGAGAAGCCGAGCTTCGCGAGGCCTTTCATCAGCTTCGGCCGCGTAAAAGCCTCGGCCAGGAACAGCGCATCGGGGTGCTGGAGTTGCACCTCATGGATCGCCCACTCCCAGAACCGCAGTGGCTTGGTGTGCGGATTGTCGATGCGGAAAATCTTGACGCCCTGATCGCACCAATACAGCAGCATGTCGCGCAGTGCGTTCCACAGCGAGCCCGCATCGTCACAGGTGAAGTCGGGATTGTGGATGTCCTGATACTTCTTGGGCGGGTTCTCGGCGTATTTCATCGAGCCGTCGGGCCGTCGCTTGAACCAGTCCGGATGCTGTTTGATCCAGGGATGATCCGGCGAGCACTGCACGGCCACGTCGATGGCGACTTCCATCCCGTGCTGCGCGCATGCCGCGATCAGGGCGTGAAAATCTTCCAGTGTTCCGAGATCGGGGTGGATGGCGTCATGGCCGCCTTCCTTGCCACCGATGGCATAGGGGCTGCCAACATCGCCGGGCTCGGCCGTGAGCGAATTGTTCTTGCCCTTGCGATTGGTTTCGCCGATCGGGTGGATCGGCGTGAAATAAAGCACGTCAAAGCCCATCGCGGCGATCTCGGGCAGGCGGGCCATGCAATCGTTGAACGTGCCGTGTTGTCCAGGCACCGGGCTCTGGCTGCGCGGAATCATCTCGTACCACGCGCCGTTGCGGGCGCGCTCGCGGTCGATCATCAGCGGCATCAGGGCGGAGCGCGTGAGGTCGTGCCGTGGCTGCGCCTCCGCCATGGCAGCGCGCAGGTCAGGCGACAACAGCGGCTCTGTGTCGCCGGTCTGAAGATAGGCTTCGCACTGCTTGACGATGAACGCTGATGCGTCGGGCCCACCCGATTGTGCACTGGCCATCAGGGTCGCGCCTTCGAGGGCGTCGAGGGTCACGTCCTGGCCTGCCTTCAATTTCAAGTCGAAGCCGTGTCGCCAGGTGGCAAATTCGTCGGTCCACGCCTCGATGGCATAGACGTAGCGGCCGATTTCGCCAGGCGTGAAGCTGCCGTGCCAGCGATCATTGACATCCAGCACCATCGGCGCGCGTTGCCATGCATGGTCCTGCTCCCGGCGCCAGACGATCGCCGCGTCGATGATCTCGTGACCGTCGCGATAGATATCGGCCCAAATTTCGATGGCCTCGCCATGGATGCGCTTGATGGGAAATCGACCCCCATCGATGATCGGATAGATATCCTCGATATGAAACGCGCCGCTGCTGGCGGTGCTTGCAGTTGTCTGGGATGTTCTGTTCACGGTGATGCCATCAACGAGAGGGATGTCTGCGCCCGTGTGGAGACTAGACGCTGCAGATGTATAAGAAGCCCCGCGACAGGGGTTTGGTTCCCCGCGGAACCGAGCTTAGGACATTGCGTTGGAAATAGGCTACACTCGTCCGTAACCTCCTGAAATCTCGCGACAACTTGCATCCTCCATGCGATTGTTGCCCTGCAAAGTGCGTGCCGAATGGACCTTTACACTAAAGCCACCGAACTCGGCATCCAGACCGGTTTTCATGATGGACAGGGGGAGTGGCATACCACCGATGCCGCCGCCCTGAAGATCATCCTCGATGCGCTGCCGGTGCGTGCGCCGCGGCGCTTCCTGAATGGCATCGTGACGCTGCGGGCGGGGGAAGGCCGGCGGACAAAATTGGCTGATACGGTCGCCCTCCCGCTGAAATGGGAAGTATGCGATCGCGATCGCGTGTTGGCCGAGGGCACGGCCCATAGTTATGAATTTCCCTTGCCGTCGGATCTGCCGGTCGGCGTTTATCGCCTGCAACTCGCGGACGCGTCACTGTCATCCGAAGATGCCACGCTCATCGTCGCGCCCGGTAAAGCCTATGCGGGCACCTTCGATCGCACCTGGATGCTGGCCGTGCAGCTGTACGGCCTGCGCTCCGACCGCAACTGGGGAATCGGTGATTTCACCGATCTGCAGGATTTGATCCGGGTCGGTGCCAGCCTCGGCGCCGGCGGAATCGGCCTCAATCCGCTGCATGCACTGTTCGACGACCGCCCGGCCGAATGCAGCCCCTATTCGCCCAACAGCCGGCTGTTTCTCAACCCGCTCTATATCGATGTAGAAGCTCTGCCGGAATTCACCGGCGCAGCCGACAGCGAACTGGCACCGCTGCGCCGTTCGGGACTGGTGGATTATCCCGCCGTCGCTGCCGCCAAATGGCGCGCCTTGCGTGCGGCCTTCGATCAATTCCAGTCGAAGCCGAATCCGTCGCGGCAGGCCGCATTCGAGGCATTCCGCGCCGAGCGTGCGCCGCTGCTGACGCGCTTCGCCTGTTTTGAAATGCTGCGCCATCGCTATGAGAAAGCGTGGTGGGAGTGGCCCTCCGAGTTTCAGCATCCAGACGACGCGCAATGCGCCGAGCTTTGCGCAGGACCGGACGGCGCCGAGGTCGCGTTCATTGAGTATGTGCAGTGGAATGCGGATGTTCAGCTCAAAGCCTGCTTCGATCTGACACGCGATCTCGACATGCCGGTCGGCCTCTATCTCGATGTCGCCGTTGGTGTGCAGGCCGGTGGCTTCGATGCCTGGAACGAGCAAATCGCAATCTCGCGGCATCTGTCGGTTGGCGCGCCGCCCGATGCGTTGCAGCCCGCCGGCCAGAACTGGGGACTCGCCGGCTTCAATGCCGCCGGGCTCGAGGCGCAGGGCTTTGCTCCCTTCAAGGACATGCTGCGCGCGTCGATGCGCTATGCTGGCGCGATCCGGCTGGACCATGTGCTCGGTCTCAACCGCCTCTATGTCGTTCCGCACGGATATCGCCCGCAAAACGGCGCCTATGTCGAAATGCCGCTGGAAGCGCTGCTCGCCGTGACCGCGCAGGAGAGCGTGGCGAATGATTGCGTCGTGATCGGTGAGGACCTCGGCACCGTGCCGGACGGTTTCCGCGACCATATGGCCGCATGGGGCATCTGGTCGTATCTCGTGATGATGTTCGAGCGCGACGAGCGCTATGCTTTCCGTGGTCTCGACCACTATGCAGCGAACGCCCTGGTGACGTTCAACACGCATGACCTGCCGACTTATGCCGGCTGGCGAAGCTACCACGATCTGCAACTCAAACGTTCGATCGGTATCGACCCCGGCGAGAGCGACGATGCACGCCGCTATGCCATCGAAATGCTCGACACGGTGTTGCGACAAAATGGCATCGATCGCTCCGACTTCTTCGGCGTCGCTCACTTTCTCGCGCGTACGCGGACCCGATTGGAAGCCATCGCGTTGGAAGACCTGCTAGGCGTCACCGATCAACCGAATATCCCCGGCACCATCGACGAGCATCCGAACTGGCGGCAGAGGTTGCCCGCCACGGTGGACATGCTGTCAAGTTCGATCGATCGCGACGCGCTTCGCATCGCAACGGCGGATCGGAGCATTTCCGCTGCCACATAAATTCTCTTGAGGCGATGGACCAGACTTGTATAGCAATATCGAAGACTACGCCCTGATCGGCGATTGTGAAACCGCCGCTCTCGTCAGCTGCAACGGATCGATCGACTGGCTGTGTTGGCCGGCGTTCGATTCCGACGCCTGCTTCACGGCATTGCTAGGTACCAAGGACCACGGTCGCTGGCTCATTACGCCCGAAGCGCCGATCAAATCCTGGAACCGGCGGTACCGCGGCGACTCGCTCATTCTCGAAACCACGCTTGAAACCGAAGATGGCGCGATCACGCTGATCGACTTCATGCCGTTGCGCGGCGCTTCCTCCGATGTCGTGCGCATCGTTCGCGGCGATCGCGGCGTTGTCAAAGTCCGCATGGAATTGATCATCCGGTTCGGGTTCGGCGCCGCCATCCCCTGGGTCAAGCGCGACAAGGATGGCGCGGTGCTCGCGATCTGCGGGCCGGACATGACGGTGCTGCATACGCCTGTCGAGACCCATGGCGAGAACCTGACGACCATCGCCGCCTTCGAGGTGAAGGAGGGCGACAGTTATCCCTTCGTGCTGACCTATGCGCCGTCACACATGAAGGTGCCGGCGCCGATCGATGTCGATGAGGCGTTGAAAGACACCGTCGCGTTCTGGAGCGAGTGGAGCGGGCGGTGTACCTATAAAGGTGAACACCGTGATCTTGTGATGCGGTCGCTAATCACGCTGAAGGCGCTGATCTACGCGCCGTCCGGCGGCATGGTCGCCGCACCGACCACATCCTTGCCTGAAAAGCTGGGCGGCTCCCGCAACTGGGATTATCGCTTCTGCTGGCTGCGCGACGCCACCTTCACGCTGCTGGTACTGATGAACAGCGGCTACACCGACGAAGCCCGCGCATGGCATCGCTGGCTGCTACGCGCTGTCGCCGGCTCGCCGGCCGAAATGCAGATCATGTACGGCATCATGGGCCAGCGCCGTCTGCTGGAATGGGAGGCCGACTGGCTGCCGGGTTACGGCGGCGCGCTGCCGGTTCGCGTCGGCAATGCCGCGCATGCGCAGTTGCAACTGGACGTCTACGGCGAACTGATCGATGCCTTCCATCAGACCCGGGTGGCCCATCTCGATCTCGAGGACGGCACATGGGCCGTGGAATGCGAGATCCTCGAACACCTCGCCACGGTCTGGGATAAACCGGATCACGGCATCTGGGAGCGCCGTGGTCCCGGTAAGCATTACGTGCTGTCAAAGGTCGGCTGCTGGGTTGCGTTCGACCGTGCGATCAAGAGCGCGGAAAGCTTCAATCTGGAGGGGCCAATCGACAAGTGGAAGCAGCTTCGCGACGACATTCATCGCGATGTCTGCGAGAAGGGCTTCGATCCTCGCGCAAACACCTTCGTTGAATCCTACGGCTCGGACATGCTCGACGGCGCTATTTTGCTGCTGCCGCTGCTTGGTTTCCTTCCAGCTGACGATCCTCGCGTGAAGGGAACGATCGCCGCGGTGGAGAAATACCTGATGCGCGATGGATTTGTGTTGCGCCACGACCCGCGTGAGGTGACCGACGAGGTCCAGCCAGCCGAAGGCGCGTTCCTGGCCTGCACGTTCTGGCTGGCCGATGCCTATATCCAGATGGGCGAGATCGACCGCGCCGAAGAACTGTTCGACCGCGTAGTCGCAGTCGCCAACGATGTCGGACTGATTGCGGAAGAGTACGATCCAGCGGTAAAGCGCCAGACCGGAAATTTCCCGCAGGCCTTGACCCATATCGCGCTGATTGCCGTGGCGCATAATCTGGCGAGCGCCAAGCGACCGCAGGAAAAGAAAGTCGAGCGGGCCAAGTGAGAGGCGCTCTTTTTCGGCGAGAAGAGCTAGGTCACAGCCCATTCCGCTTGATGATCAGATCGACCGCGCCGGCGAAACCGTCGTCTTCATTCGACGTCGTCACATCCGTCGCCTTTGATTTCACCTCTTCGCTGGCATTGCCCATCGCGATCGACATGCCGCTGACGGCAAACATCGGCAGGTCGTTGCGCATGTCGCCGACGGTAGCGACCGCCGACAGCGGGATGCCCAGGCGCTCCGCCATCGCCGTCACGAATGTGCCCTTGCTCTGCGCCGGCGGCGTCACATCGAGATAGTAATTCTGCGATCGCACGGCGACGGCACTGTCGCCGAGCAGCTGCTGGATCTCCGCCTCGCAACGCGCCAAGAGCGGGAAATCCTGGCTGGCACCCACGATCTTGCAGGCCTTCGCCAGATAGGGCGCAAAATCCGTCACCACCAGCGGCGCATGCTGGATCGTGTCGCGTTCATGCGGCACATATTTGCCGTCATCGCGCTTGATGACCCAGTCATCATTGGTGAAGATCCAGACATCGACACCCTGCTGCTCGAGCATATCGACGCTTTTTCGCGCGGCTTCAACGCCGATCAGATGCTGGGTGATGGGCTTCAAATCGCCGTCGACGATCGAGCTGCCGTTGAAAGGGCCGATCGGCAAGGTGATGCCGAGCGGGGCGACCAGAAACCGCATGCCCACCGGCGGGCGGCTCGATGTGATCGTAAAACCGATGCCGTTATCTTCCAGTCGCTTCACGGCTGCCTTGGCTTTGTCGGTCAGGCGCTTGTCATGTGTCACCAGCGTGCCATCGACATCCGACACGACGAGGGCGATCTTGGTCATGATGCAGTCCTTGAATTCGGCAGTTGTTCGATGATGGCGTCCACGATGCCGTCGATGTCGTCGTCGATCGAAACCGTGATCGGGCGTTCGTCGGGGCCGGGGACTTCCAGCGTCTTGAACTGACTGTCGAGCAGGGATGTCGGCATGAAATGGTTTTTCCGTGCCGCCATACGCTCGGCGATGAGTTCCCTGGAGCCGTGGAGATAAACAATGCGAACGTCTTGCCGGCCATGCAGAAGCAGAACGCGATAGGCGCGTTTCAGCGCCGAGCAGGCGATGACGATCTTGCCGCCCTCTGCGGTGAAGCGGTCAATTTCGTCGGCGATGCTTTGCAGCCAGGGCCAGCGATCGGCGTCGGTCAGTGCCTGGCCCGCACGCTGTTTCTCGACATTCGCGGGTGGATGAAAATCGTCACCATCTGCAAACCGCCAGCCGATCTTCTCGGCCAGCGCCTTGCCGATCGAGCTCTTGCCCGAGCTCGAGACACCCATCACGATTAAAGCGCATGGCCCGGGATCAGACACTGTCACTCTCCGTCAATGCCGCGCGGTCGCATAACAACACGGTCTCAAAGTTGGAGCGGGCCCGATTGGCGGGCAGATCCTCGCCAGCCAGCACGCGTCCGACAATGCTGCGTTTGTCGTCGCCGCTGAGCAGGAACAGCATCTCGCGGCAGGATGCCAGCGTCGGCAGGGTCAGACTGACGCGCGGCACGAACGGCGCCACATGCGCTTCGGGCACGCCGACCACCCAACGATCCGTCACCGCGATGCCGGGATAGCCGGGAAACAGCGAAGCCACATGCCCGTCCGGCCCAACGCCGAGCAGGACGAGGTCGAACAGGGGCTTTGCAGCATCGAGCTGAGCGCTGCCGTAGAAGTCCTGCAGTTCGCGCGCATAGCGTGCGGCTGCGTCCTCCGGCGTGCCTGCATCGGTTTGGATGGCATGCACATTGGCGGCGGGCGCACAGGCATCGAGAAACGCTGCGCGTGCCATCGCCATATTGTTCAACGGATCGCTTGCCGGCACGAAGCGGTCGTCGCCGATAAACCAGTGAACGCGCGCCCACGGAATGCGCGCGCGATAGCTGTCGGTGGCGAGCAGTTCATACAGCCGCTTCGGGCTCGATCCGCCGGTCAGACAGATCGCAGGCGTTCCGGCATTGGCGTCGATCCGCTTGATCAGCCGCTCGGCGGCCGCGACAGCGAGGGCTGTCGCGTCCGAGACCTCGATGATGTCGCGAGGGGCGGCCATCAGCTCAAGAACCGCCAAGTGCGGCCGTCGCGCTTGAGCAATTCATCCGCTTCCTCCGGTCCTTCGCTGCCGGCTTTATAGGTCTTGAGGCCTTTTTTGCCTGCCTTTTTCCAAGCATCGAGGAAAGGCTGCACGGCTCGCCATCCGGCTTCGACGCTGTCGGCGCGCTGAAACAGGATGTTGTCGCCGATCATGCAGTCATAGATCAGCGTCTCGTAGCCCGTGGCCGGCGAGGCGTTGAAATAGTCCTTGTAGCGAAACTTCATCTCGACCCCGTCGATATTGACGGCGGGGCCGGGCACTTTGGAATTGAACTTCAGCGAGATGCCTTCATTCGGCTCCACCGCGATCACCAGGTAGTTTTCCGCCAGGCTTTCCATGGACAGGTCCCGGAACATGGCAAACGGCGCCTGCTTGAACTTGATGGCGACTTCGGTGCGCTTGACGCCGAGCGCCTTTCCGGTGCGCAGATAGAACGGCACCCCGGCCCAGCGCCAGTTGTCGATCATCAGTTTCAGCGCGGCATAGGTTTCCGTCGTGCTGTCGGGCTTGACGTCCTCGGTCTTAAGATAGTCGATGATATCGTCGTCGCCGACACGACCACCGACATATTGCGCGCGCACGGAATTCGTCAGCGCCTCGTCTTCGGTCTGCGTCGTCAATGCAGCCAGCACCTCGGCCTTTTCCGAGCGCACGGCATTGGCTTCAAATCGCGCCGGTGGCTCCATGGCGACCAGCGACAACAGCTGGAACAGATGGTTCGGCACCATGTCGCGCAGCGCACCGGTCGCGTCGTAGAAACTGCCGCGGTGGCCGACGCCGAGCTTCTCGTCCACGGTGATCTGCACGTGGTCGATGTGATTGCGATTCCAGAGCGGCTCGAAGATGCCATTGGCGAAGCGCAGCACGAGGATGTTCTGCACCGTCTCCTTGCCGAGATAGTGATCGATCCGGTAGATCTGCTGCTCGTCCATCAGGCCGAGCAATTCCTTGTTGAGCTTCTTGGCCGATTCCAGATCGGTACCGAACGGCTTCTCGACGATCAACCGCCGCCAGGACCCATTCTCCTTCAGCATGCCGGTGCGGCCGAGTTGCTTGGCAATCGGCGCAAAAGCGGAGGGCGGCGTGGCGAGATAGAACAGCCGGTTGCCGCCGGTGCCGCGCTCCTGCTCGAGCTTGTCCAGCTGATCCTTCATGCTGTCGAAGCTGTCCGGCTCGCTTGGATCGGCCTCGATGCAGGTCACGCAGTTGAGCAGCTTCTGCGCGATGGCGTCATCGACCGGACGCGTCGCATATTGCTTGAGGCCTTTGAGAAGGTCCTCGCGCAACGCATCGCCGGTCATGCCCTTGCGGGCGATGCCGACCACGCAGAACTTGTCCGGCAGCAGATTTGACGCCTGCAGATTATACAGCGCCGCTATCACGAGTCGGTGGGCGAGATCACCGGTCACACCGAAGATTACGAATGCGCAGGGATCGGGCTTCTTGGTCTTGTCGTTGGGTTGGGCAGTCACGGACAGCTCCGATTGCTATTTCACGATGTCAGGCGCGACCTGCCGCTTTGGATCCGGATGCTGTTCGGGCTCTTTGTGGCCGCCGAAACCGGCGCGCATCGCGGATAGAATCTTTTCGGAAAACGTATGTTCCTGCCGCGAGCGGAAACGCGCGAACAAAGCGGCCGTCAGCACCTCGGCCGGCACCGCTTCATCGATGGCGGCGTTCACCGTCCAGCGGCCTTCGCCGGAGTCCTCGACGAAGCCCGAATATTCCTTCAGCTCGCCGCTCTTGGCCAGTGCCGATGCCGTGAGGTCGAGCAACCATGACGGAATCACACTGCCACGGCGCCACACTTCGGCGATATCCGGCAGGTTCAGGTCGAAGCGATGGGCCTCCGGCAACGCCGCGATATTCGCATTCTTGAGAATGTCGAAACCCTCGGCATAGGCCTGCATCAGGCCATATTCGATGCCGTTATGGATCATCTTGACGAAGTGCCCGGCGCCGACCGGGCCGGCATGAATGTAGCCATTCTCCACGCGCGGATCGGAATTGTCGCGGCCGGGTGTGCGCGGGATATCGCCGATGCCGGGCGCCAGCGTCTTGAAGATCGGATCGAGGCGATCGACCACGTCTTTCTCGCCGCCGATCATCATGCAGTAGCCGCGATCGATTCCCCACACGCCCCCGGAGGTGCCGACATCGACGTAATGCAGTTGCATGTCTTTCAGCGCGATGCCGCGGCGGACATCGTCCTGCCAGAAAGAGTTGCCGCCATCGATGATGGTGTCGCCAGGCTCCAGCAATTTGGTCAGCGCGTCGATAGTGGTTTCGGTGATCTTGCCGGCGGGCAGCATCACCCAGACATGACGGGGCTTGTCGAGCTTGGTGACGAAGTCCTCCAGCGACGAAGCGCCGGTGGCGCCTTCGCCTGCAAGGCCGGTCACAGCCTTGGCGTCCTTGTCATAGACCACCGCGGTGTGGCCGTTATTCATAAGGCGGCGGACAATATTTCCGCCCATTCGGCCGAGGCCGATCATGCCGAGTTGCATTTTGCGATGTCCTTATCTTTGATTGCGACAGGCCCGGAGCGATGTCCGGGCCTGTCGAGCTTCTTCAGTTCAGCGCGTCGGTGATCGCCTTGTCGAGCAAAGCGAGGCCGGATTTAAGATCGCCTTTCAGATGCACGCGCAAGGCGCGGCGGCTGCGATCGGTCAGAACTTCGAAATCGCCGCGCGCCTGGGCTGCTTTGATAACGCCGAAGCTAGCGCGATAGTCGGGGATCGCCAGATCCTTGGCATCATCCGCGGTGATTTGCAGAAACACGCCCGAATCCGGCCCGCCTTTGTAGGCCTGGCCGGTGGAATGCAGAAAGCGGGGCCCGAATTCGGCGCAGGTCGCCACTTTCTTGCTGTCGCGCACCGCCATTCGCATCGCCTGCAGCGTCTCGATCGTTGCGGCGTCGCGTTCGATGTAGGCGAGCAAGGCGACGTAGTCGCCCGGTGTGACACGGCGGAAGTGGGCCTTGAGCCAGGAAGCAAGATCGCCATTGGCGCCGGCCTTCTTCAACAACGCGGCATTGCTCTCGTCGGTGTAGAGATCGACGCCGTTCGACGACACCACGGGTGTCTCCGGCGGCAACGTACCGGTTTTCTCAAAGGCGGATGTCAGCTCGCGGGTCTTGATCTTGGCGTCTTCGACATCTGGCTGATTGAACGGATTGATGCCGAGCACGGCACCCGCCACGGCGGTTGCGATCTCGAAGCGGAAGAACTCCTGACCTATATGGTCGATCGAGGGCAGGGTGATGCGCGACACGGGATGACCGGCCTTCTCCAACGCGACGAGCTTGTCGTCGTGGGCCGCGTAGGCTTCGCCTTCGACACGCAGATCGATGAAGAAGCGATCGCTGCCATAGACCTTGGGCTCGCCCAGCGTCTCGCCATCGATCGGGATCAGACCCTTGCCGTCCTTGCCCGTCGATTCCGCGATGAGCTGTTCAGCCCAGGCGCCGAAGTCGGCGATGGCTTTCGATGACAGAATGGTAACCTTGTCGCGTCCCTCGGCTCCGGCATGGCCCATGGCCAGTCCGAGCTGCACGCCGGGATTCTCCGATGGCGGCACATCCGGTCCGCAGGAGCGGACCATCGACAGCGTATGCTCCAGCAGCTTCGACACGTCGAGACCGGCGGCCGCGGCGGGCACCAGGCCGAATGGCGACAGCACGGAATAGCGGCCGCCAATCGCGGGATCGCCGTAAAAAATGCGCGCAAATTTCTGCTCTTTCGCCACCTTTTCGAGCGACGAACCGGGATCGGTCACGGCGACGAAATGAGCGCCCGCCTTGTCAGCGCCGACGACCTTGCTGACTTCGCCAAAGAAATAGTTCTTCATGACGTTCGGCTCGGTGGTGCCGCCGGATTTGCTGGAGACGATGAACAGCGTCTTGGCGATATTGACCGCCTTAGCCAGCGTCGCGACTTGTGCAGGATCGGTCGAATCCAGCACATGCAGCTTGGGGAAGCCGGCAACCGATGCGAAGGTCACGGCGAGCACTTCCGGCCCGAGGCTCGAGCCGCCCATACCGAGCACCACGGCATCGCTGAAGCCCTGCGCCTTCACCCATTTTGTAAAGTCGGCGTAGTCTACAACTTTCGCCTTTTCGGCTGCCGCGCTGTTGAGCCATCCCAGCCATTTGGACTCGTCTGTGTTGGTCCAGACCGACGCATCCTTGTGCCAGAGCCGGCGGATCTTGGCCGATGCGCGCCATTCCTCGGTGCTCTCGGCAACGGTCTTCTTCAAGGAGTCGCCAAGCTGCAGCGCCTGTTTGCCCACGGTTTTGCCGAGCGAGGTCACGCGCTTATGCGCCACGGCGCCGTAGAGTTTGTCGGCAGCGTCGGCGAATTGCTTGACGCCATCGGTCACCAGATCGGTGGTGATCTTGTCGAGCGAGATGCCGGTCTTGGCAAAGTCCGCCAGCACCTTCTTAGCGTCGTCGATGTTTTCCTCCAGGCTGTCGCGCACCTCGCCGTGGTCACGGAAGGCATCGAGCGTCGTCGGCGGCACGGTGTTCACCGTATTCTTGCCGATCAGCTCCTCGACATACATGGTGTCGCGATAGTCCTTGCTCTTGACTCCGGTGGAGGCCCACAGCAGCCGCTGCGGCTGCGCGCCCTTGGCCTTGAGCTTGTCCCAGCGCGCGCCGGCGAACAGCTTGAGATATTCCTGATAGGCAAGCTTGGCATTGGCGATCGCCACTTTGCCCTTCAGCGCCTTGAGGCGCGCCTTCTCGGCGGGGTCATTCGCCTGTGCGATTTTCTCGTCGAGCTGCTTGTCGGCCTGGGTGTCGATCCGGCTGACGAAGAACGACGCCACGCTGGCGATGCCCGAGGGATCGCCCCCACTGGCGACATACTTTTCGAGACCAGCTAAATAAGCCTCTGCCACCTTGATGTATGTTTTCTGTGCAAACAGCAGCGTGACATTGATGCTGATGCCTTCGCCGATCAGATGCTCGATGGCGGGGATACATTCCGGCGTCGCCGGCACCTTCACCATCAGATTGGGGCGCTTGACACTCTTCGACAGCCGTTCGGCCTCGACGATGGTGCCCTTGGCGTCCAGCGCCAGATAAGGCGAGACTTCGAGACTGACGAAACCGTCCTGTCCCTTTGTAGAATCATAGACCGGCTTCAGCACGTCGGCCGCATGCTGGATATCCTCCACCGCAAGCGCCTCGAACAACTCGGCAGGCGATTTGTCGCCGGACTTCAGCGCAGCCGCGATCGGCGCGTCGTATTCGTCCGACGAACCGATGGCCTTTTCGAAAATCGCCGGGTTGGACGTGACGCCTTTCACGGCGTCGGTCTCGATCAGCTTCTTCAGGTCGCCTTTGGCGACGAAACCGCGTGCGAGAAAATCAAGCCAGACAGCCTGACCATGTGATTCGAGTGCTTTGACGGGATTCATGATGCTCTTCGGTTCTGGTTGTCAAAGGCGAACGGCGCGCGAAAGCCCAGGCCCTGTCCATGATCGCCCCAAAACCCTACGCATGGCAAGGCGAACGGTTCCCTTCATGCGGGCACCGGCGATCCCAATGTTGTGTTTGATCGATGACGCCGGTGTGACCTTGCGGGCGAGGCCTACGGCCGCGCGCTGATCTCAGCATTTTGCAAGGGCTGATCTCAGCATTTTGCAAGGGATGTGTAAGAGCCGCCCCCGCTGTTGGCGGCGCGGGCGGCTCTCGCAGAGCAGGGCGATCAGGCTGCTGTTGCGGTGGGCGTCAACGCGTTGACGACTTTTTCGGCAACGCCGCTGGTTTCAAACCTCAGCATGACGGTTTGACTATCGGAGCGCCCGATCACGCCGACGAGTTCAGTTGCAATGCCATCGATCTGCAAGCTCGCTGTTGTATCGACATCCAGCGCCACGGATGGTGCGTCCAATTGGGCCCCGCCCTTTGAGATGTTGCGGACCTGCACGTCCAGAGTGCGACCCTTGATCTTAAGCAAGCCGGGACGGTTGATGATGATCCGCGGTGTTTTGCGTCGATCGACATCGTCTGTCGACGTCCGTATCACGCAGACGAGCGTGCTGCGAAGCCGGTCGATCTTGGAGGCGATATCGGCAGACCCATCGCGGATGTCCGACGCCCGCCGGCCCGTCTCGATGGCCTCGTTCGATACGGCGACGATCTTTTCTGCGACCTCGCGTGCCGCGTGCGACGTTTCCTCGACCGTGCGCGAGATTTCGATCGTGGCTGCACTTTGCTGCTCGACCGCGTCGGCAATTGCGCTCGAGACGACCTCGACCTTGCCGATAGCTTCGCCGATACAGGCAATCGCAGTGACCGACGTTTCGGTCGTCTGCTGAATTTCGGCGATCTGTTGCGCGATTTCCTGGGTCGCGTTCGCGGTTTGCTCGGCCAGCGATTTCACTTCCGATGCGACGACGGCAAAGCCACGTCCGGCATGGCCGGCACGTGCCGCTTCGATTGTGGCATTGAGCGCCAGCAGATTGGTCTGGCTTGCGATTTCGTTAATCAGGCTGGTCACCGCCCCGACCTTGCTGGCAGCCTCGGAGAGCTTGCCTATCGCCGCTTGCGCCTGTCCAGAGGCTTTGACGGCATCGAGGGTCAGCGATCGTGACGATTTGACCTGCGTGGCGATTTCCAGAATGGAGTTACGAAGACTGCTGGAAGCGTTAGCGACAGTTTGCGCCGTGGACAGAGCCTGCTCGGCCGCCGCGGCGACGCTGCTGCTGTTCTCGCCGAGCGTGATGGCGCTGTCGCTCATGCGTAGTGCATTCCTCGCCATCCGCTCGGTGCCGCCCGCCACGTCTCCGACCGCATTATTGGTCTCGTATTCAACAGTGTCGGCCATGGCCTGAAGTGCCTTGCTCTTCCCGAGTTCGGCATTCTCGCGGCGCTGAGCTTCGAGCAGAGCTGCCGTCTCTGCCTTTTCGGCCGCCTTGATCCTGAACAATTCGATCGAACGCGCCATGTCGCCGATCTCGTCACTGCGAGCGCTGCCAGCAATGGTGACTGTGAAGTCGCCTTCGCCGAGCTTTGTGACTGACCGAGTCATGGCCAGGAGCGCTGTCGACATCCGGCGCGCAATGACCAGGGTCACGGAGCCAAGCAGCGTGATCACGATCAGGACGGCAGTGATCACAGCCTCGATGCTTGTCCAGAGTTGTGCCTCCAGATCATCGATATAGACACCGGTGCCGATCACCCACTGCCATGGCTGAAATCCCGCGACATAGGAGAGCTTCGGCTGTGGTGCGTTTTTTCCAGGCTTGGGCCATTGGTAGTCGACATAGCCTGAGCCGTTTGCCTTCACGACATTGACGAAATCGACGAACAGAAGCTTTCCAGCCGGATCTTTCGTGCTGCCGAGATTCGTCGCGTTAAGTTCGGGTCTGGTCGGATGCATGATCATCCGCGGACCAAAGTCGTTGATCCAGAAATAGTCGCCATTGCCATAGCGGAGCTTCGAGATGCGTTCGGCGGCGCGTTTTTGCGCGGCCTCATCGGCGACGCGACCGTCCAGTGTTGCAGCGTGCTCGTCCTTGGCGATCGTGAGCGCGACTTCGGTCAGGTGCTTCAACTCTGCCTGACGTTGTTGCTTCAGCGAATCTCTTAAATTGTTGGTCTGCATGGCAGCCAAACCGATCAAGCCGCAGAAGCTCAATCCAATAATCGAATAAATGCGGAGCCCTATCGTAAATCGAAAACGCTTCGTCAATCCAAACCGGGACATGGAAATTCCTTGATACGAATCAATCACATCGAGCTGAGTGATTGCCAAGGATCGCTTCGCGAATGGGCTGATAGCCTTAATTTCGGCTTCCGTAAGAGTACGGGCTCAATGCGGGAGTTAAGGAAGTGTTAGGAGACGCTTGCTGTGATTTGTGGTTGTGTGGATCGACTGACGGTTGTCCGCATCGCACTGGATCAGAGGTCGTTTTTGGCCAAATCCCACATCAGGCGGTAGGTGCCGCTGGAGATCTTTGAGCCGCCGTCGGCTGCAATTGCGCTATCGAAGCGACCTGTCATGGTCGCTGTGACGGCATCAACGCTGGTCCCGTCGATCAGGACATACCAGTCGCGCGCCGCCGGGTTCGGTGCGGCGGGGTCATCGGTCAGCGGTTTTGACAGCCGCGGGTCGCTTTCCATCAGATGCATCGCGATGATGTCATGGATCATGCCGGGATCGAGCAATTCACGCAGTGCGTTGCGCAGGGCGCTGCCATCGCCCTCCGGCGGCCGGATGCGCACGAGGCCGAGAACGGCACCGCGCCCCTGGCCGCGGCTGATGGTGATGCGTGCCACCGAGCGCAGCATGTTCCTGAAGCGGCCGATATTGGCGAGCGACCACGCGGTCTGGTTGGCCAGCGCGGTCCGGTAGGCGTCGCTGTCCAGCACGTCGAATGTCGCGGTCGAATAGAGACCAAGATACTTTGGTGCGGCATTCACCGCCACATAGCGTCGTGCTTCGATGAAGCCGGGAATGGCGACGCGCTCGGCCAGATGCTCGCGGTCGTACCATTGGTTGAACTCCTGCTCATGCGCCGGATCGATATCCATCGACGTCATCAGCATTCCCGAGCCGGCCATGGGCATGGTGCAGTCCTATTTCAGTTTCGATGCGACATCCGCAATCGCCTTCATCACGGCATCGCGGATCCCCGGATCATATAAACTGTGCCCAGCGCCCTCGACGATTCGCACCTCGGCGTCGCTCCAGCGCGCGGCGAGTGCGTGCGCGCCGGCGGGTGGGCATAGCAGGTCATAGCGCCCTTGCACGATGACGCCGGGAATGCCCGCGAGTCGTCCGGCATCCTGCATCAACTGCTGCGGCCGCATGAAGGCGTCATGCACGAAGTAATGCGCCTCCATTGTAGGCGTGGCCGGCATCGATCCGGTCGGGCTCGCGAGCGCCGTGCGATCGAGCCGCGTCCGCTTCGGCGCGACTTCGGACAGGATCGACTCGGTGCCGCCCCAGGCGCGGATGGCCGGTGCATGCACGGCCGGGTCGGCATCGAGGATGCGGCGATAGAAATGCGGAATGGGATCGCTGCGCTCGTGTTCCGGCAGCACGCTGAGATAATCCTCGTGCAGGTCGGGATAGTGCCGCGGCAGGATCACGTTGAACACGTCATGCAGGTCCTCGCGCGTCGCGAAGAACGTGGCGCGCAGCACGATGCCGGAGACGCGCTCTGGATGCGCCTGCGCATAGGCCAGCGCCAATGTCGCGCCCCAGGAACCGCCGACCACCAGCCAGTTGTCGAAGTCGAATTTGCGGCGGATCGTCTCCATATCCGCGATCAGATGCGGCAGCGTGTTGTGCGCGCGACATCCCTTCGGCTTGCTGCGGCCGGCGCCGCGCTGGTCGAACAGCACGGTGTGAAAACGCTGCGGGTCGAACAGCCGGCGATGATCGGGCTGGCAGCCCGAGCCGGGCCCGCCATGCAGATAGACCGCGGGAATGCCGTCGCGGCAGCCGACACTTTCCACATAGATCGTATGGCCATCGCCGACATCGAGATGTTCCGACGTCAATGGCGTGAAAGCATCGCCAGCCACGGGAGCAGGGGAGTCAGCCGCCATGCGTGTTGTCCGTTTCCAGCGTGCCGCCCTTGAAGTTGCGATAGAGGAAGCGGTCGGCGCCGGCGCTGGATTCGGTTTCCGCGACCTTGAAGATCTCCGCATGGTGTGGCGACAGCGTACAAGCCGGATCGGTGTTGCCAGCATCGCCCGTCAATGCAAAGGCCTGGCAGCGGCAGCCGCCGAGATCCACTTCTTTGAATGCGCAGCTCTGGCACGGCTCCGGCATCCATCCGGTGCCGCGATAGCGGTTGAAGGCTTCGGAATTCTGCCAGATCCAGGCGATCGAGTGATTGCTGCGCACGCTTTCGAAATCGAGGCCTGTGATGGTTTCGGCTGCGTGGCAGGGCAGCACCTTGCCGGCGGGCGAGATGTTGAAGAACTGCCGGCCCCAGCCGCCCATGCACTTCTTCGGCCGCAGCGCGTAATAGTCCGGCACCACGAAATCGATGTCGAGAACGCCCTTCAGCCGCACACGCGCCTCATCGACGATGCGGCTGGTATCGTCGATCTGTTCGATGGTGGGCATCAGGGCCGCGCGGTTCTTCAGCGCCCAGCCGTAATATTGCACATTCGCCACTTCGAGCCGGTCGGCATCGAGATCGACGGCCATCTGGATGATATCCGCGAGCTGATGCAGATTCTGCCGGTGCATCACGGCATTCACGGTCAGCGGCAGATCGAGCGCACGGGTCCAGCGCGCCACGTCGAGCTTCTTGGCATGACCGCCGCGATAGCCGCCGACGCGGTCGGCGACAACGGGCTCATTGCCCTGGAAGCTGATCTGGACATGGCACAGGCCGGCATCGGCCAAGGCAGCGAGTTTGTCGCGCGTCAGCAGCACGGCCGAGGTGATCAGGTTGGAATACAGCCCGACATCGGTGGCATGCTGCACCAGTTCGACGATGTCCTTGCGCGCCGTCGGCTCGCCGCCGGAAAAATGGATCTGCAGCACGCCGATCTCGGCGAGTTCGCTGAGCACCTTTTTCCATTCGTCGGTGGTGAGCTCGCTATTGGCGCGATCGAGTTCGACCGGATTCGAGCAATAGGGACATTGCAGCGGGCAGCGATGGGTCAGCTCGGCCAGCACGGCCAAAGGGATGCCGTAGGTTTCCGCCGTCGATCGCGTGCGTTCCAGAACGGCAAGGCTATCCTGAACAACGGGGCTGTCCTGAACAACGGGGCTCGCATCGGAGATGGCAGCATCTTGTATGAGCCTGCTCATGACGTCTTCTCCCGCGCTTGCGTGAGAAAACCCTTGTCGGCGAGATCCTGCAGCATGGCGATGACGTCGGTGCCGATATCGGTGCGCGGCGCATTGTATTTGACGGCCAGCAGATCGACGATATCGGCGACGCTGCGCTGGCCATCACAGAGTTGCAGGATCTCCACTGCGATTTCGTCCGGTGCCAGCACCCGCTCCGGCGCCAGGATCACCCAGACCTGCCGCGTCTCGTCGAATTTCAACCGGGCATGGCGCGGCAAGATGGGCTTGCTCGCCTCAGAGACTTCCATGCGACGGTTGCGCGGCTGCTCCGTCATGATCGCTCTCTAATCGGCCGCAGGCACGAAGGCGCCTGGCGGCACATGGCCATCCACATAGGCATGATATAGCGCGTCGAGTTGCACCCACAACACGTTGGTCTTGAAGATCAGCGCATTGGCTACCAGCCGGCGCTCCGCCGGGGTGGTGGCATGCTGCTTGACGTAATCGAGCGCGAAGCCGGCATCGCGCGGCGCCTGGGTCAGGCGTCGCGAGAAATAGCTCATGATGTCCGGATTGACGAAGTCGTAATGCTTCAGCATCCCTGCGATCCGTTCTTCATGCAGGTTGGGCGCGAACAGTTCGGTCAGCGACGAGGCGATCGCCTCCAGCGGCGAGCGATCGCGGACGTAATGCACATAGGCTTCCACCGCAAACCGTGTCGCCGGCAGAATGCCCTCGGTGGATTCCACATAGGCGCTATCGAGTCCGAGACCTTCGGTGAGCTTGAGCCACCGTTCGATGCCGCCTTCGGCGCCGATATCACCATCGTGATCCTCGATGCGGTGGCGCCATTCCAGCCGTGTGGCGCGATCGCGGAAGCGCGAGATCACCACCGCATCCTTGATGGGGATCGTGCTCTGGTAAAAATAACGGTTCAGCGCCCAGGCCTGCACTTGGCCCTTGGTCAGCTTGCCGCCATGCAGCAGTTTGTGAAACGGATGCAGGCTGTGATAGCGCGTCGCGCCGATCTCGCGCAAAGCCGCCTCCAGTTGCTCGGCCGTATCGAGCGGCACGCCGGCATCGATCGACAATGCAGAGAGCTTCACAGCATGATCTCCATGCCGGTATGAGGAATCTGCCAGCCCGTCGTGGTCAGTGCCGCGCGCTCCGGCGAGTCGGGCAGCAGAGCCGGATTGGAGTTGTTGATATGCAGAAAGAATTTCTGCGCGATTCCGGCATCGGCCAGTGAGGCGATGGCGCCGTCGTTTCCTGACATCGCGATATGTCCCATGCTCTGCCCGGTTTTCTGGCCGAGGCCGGCCGCGATCATTTCGTCATCGCGCCACACCGTGCCGTCGAAGAACAGCAGCGGCGCGCCCTGGATGCGCGCCTTCAGTTCGGGCGTCACGCGGGCGCAGGCCGCGATGAAATAGAAATGCTTGCCGCTGGCGGTCTCGCTGATGCGCAGGCCCAGCGTATCGCCATCGCCGTCGGCGCCTGCCGGATGCGCCTGACCTTCCAGATACCAGGCGCCTTTGCCGGGCACGGTGAATGGCTGCACCTCCAGCCCCGACGCCGCGCCGTCCTGCAGGTTGAGCGCGAAGCTGCGATCGATCTCGATAGACTCGCGCTTCACGTTTTTGTCCGAGAGCACGTTGAAAATACTGTTCGCCTTGAGGATCGCCAGCACGCGTTGATGCGCGTAGATCGTGAACGGCGATCCTTCGCGCATCGACAGCAGACCGGCGACAGCATCCACCTCACCATTGGTGAGGATCACACCGGCGATCGGCGAATGCCGCAAGGCGCCATCCTGCGGGTGCAGTTGAGCGGTCTGCGTCACCTGCTGTCGCAGATCCGGAGAGGCGTTGATGAGGAACCAGTTACGGTCGTCGGCAGTGACGGCGATCGAAGCCTGACCACTCTGCAATTCCGGGCGTGCGTGACGCGCAGCGCGGCACGTCAGGCAGCCGCAATTCCATTGCGGCACACCACCGCCGGCGGCAGCTCCGAGAACGACGATACGCAACATCAGATCGCCCCAGACGGCAGCACTTGTTCTGAAAGAACGCGACGGCTTGCTAAAATGCGGCCAAAAAGGGCGCCCGGCGGAAATTGTCGGCCAGACGCCCTGAATAGGCTTCGAAGTCTGGTCTTACTTGCGCGCAGCGCAAGCA
>SDZE01000216.1 GCA_004173095.1 Bradyrhizobiaceae bacterium | reverse complement strand
AGGCGGAGGGCACAGATACAACGGGGCTAGGGTCGGCCAAGTCGTAGTCCGAGAACGCAATCCGGTCATTTGCGCTACAACGCGGTAGGCTCCCGAATAACCGCCGCGACTGGGAATCTCAGTATGGGAACCCCAAGGCCAGCCGCGACATTGGTCTGCATAACCGACCATTGTTGAGGGGTGACTCCGTGAATGAAGCTGAAGACCTTGATATGATCGTGCGCGCGATCGACGAAGCAGAAAATCTGATCAAAGGGCACCTGGAGCTCAATTCAGCGGATGCATCGACCACGATCTCGCGCGTTCATGAGGCGTTGAGCGCGCCGGTCTTGTCACAGGCCCTTGAGAGGGCTCGGTTACGAGCCCTGAACAGCGCGCTGAAGCAAGGCTAGGACGACCAGCATTCGCTCCGCTCGCAGCTGCCCCACAAGCACGCCACAGCGATAGATCCCTTTGCGATTCCCTTTACGCTCATGGTGTTGCCGGCCGGCAGTCGCCCCTTCCGCTTTTCCCAATCTCCATTCCGAGGAGCGCGGCTGTCGACGACGCAAAAAAGCCCGCGGCATGACCGCGGGCTCCTCGCTACATATGTCGCAAGCCGTCCCGAAAGCCTCAGCCCTCTGCCTCCGGCACCGCGTTCAAACCCGCCTCGGGCTCATCGCCCTCGCCGGCTTCGCCGATATGCTCCACCGATACCACATGCTCGTCATCGGCCGTGTTGAACACGATGACGCCTTGGGTGGAGCGGCCGGCGATGCGGATGCCTTCGACGGGGCAGCGGATCAACTGGCCCTTGTCGGTGACCAGCATGATCTGGTCGCTATCCTCGACCGGGAATGAGGCGACCAGCTTGCCGTTGCGGTTGTTCACGGACATCGCGACGATGCCTTTACCGCCGCGGCCGGTGGTGCGGTACTCGTAGGACGAGGTGCGCTTGCCGTAGCCGTTCTCGCTGATGGTCAGCACGAACTGCTCCGACGCCGACATCTCCACATAACGCTGCTCGCCGAGTTCGATGGCGCCGGTCGCGATGTCATCGGTGTCGATGGCTGCGGCGGCCGCCGCTTCGGCCTCGACATTGCCGCGCTCCTCGGGACCACCGCGGCGGACCGCATTGGCACGGCGCAGATAGGCTGCGCGCTCGTCGGAATTGGCTTCCAGATGGCGCAGGATGGTGAGCGAGATCAGCTTGTCGCCCTCCGCCAGCGAAATGCCGCGCACGCCCATCGACGAGCGACCCTGGAACACGCGCACGTCCGTCACCGGGAAGCGGATGCACTGGCCGCCGGCGGCGGTCAGCAGCACGTCGTCATGCTCGGTAGCGATCTGCACATCGACGATGGCCTCGCCCTCGTCCAGCTTCATGGCGATGATGCCGGACCGGCGCACATCGACAAAGTCCGACAGCTTGTTGCGGCGGACATTGCCGCCGGTGGTGGCGAACATCACGTCCAGGGTTTCCCAGGTCGCCTCGTCCTCGGGCAGCGGCATGATGGTGGTGATGCGCTCACCCTGCTCCAACGGCAGGATGTTGATCAGCGCCTTGCCGCGGCCGTTCGGCGGCGCGATCGGCAATCGCCAGACCTTTTCCTTGTAGACCTGGCCGCGCGACGAGAAGAACAGCACCGGCGTATGCGTGGACGCCACGAACAGGCGGGACACGAAATCCTCGTCGCGCGTGGCCATTCCCGAGCGGCCCTTGCCGCCGCGGCGCTGCGCCCGATAGGTCGAGAGCGGCACGCGCTTGACGTAGCCGTGATGTGACACCGTCACCACCATGTCCTCGCGCTGGATCAGGTCCTCGTCCTCGACTTCGCCTTCCTGCTCCATGATCACGGTCTTGCGCGGCGTCGCGAATTCCGATTTCACGGCGCCGAGTTCGTCCTTGATGATGGTCTGGACGCGCGCGCGCGACCGCAGGATTTCGAGATAGTCGGCGATCTCGATGGCGAGCTTGTCGAGTTCTTCGGAAATTTCCTCGCGGCCGAGAGCCGTGAGCCGCGCCAGACGCAGGTCGAGAATGGCCTTGGCCTGCTCGAACGACAGCCGCGCAGTGCCGTCTTCCTCTAGACGGTGGCGCGGATCGTCGATCAGGGTGATCATCGCGGCGACGTCCTGCGCCGGCCAGCGGCGCTCCATCAGGATGTCGCGCGCGGTGGTCGGATCCGGCGAGGTGCGGATCACGCGAATGATCTCGTCGATATTCGCCACCGCGATGGCCAGACCGACCAGGATATGTGCGCGGTCGCGCGCCTTGTTGAGCAGGAACTTGGTGCGTCGGGTGACCACCTGTTCACGGAATGCGACGAAGATCGTCAGCAGGTCCTTCAGGTTCATCAGCAGCGGCCGGCCGGCATCCAGCGCCACCATGTTGGCGCCGAAATTGGTCTGCAGGGGCGTGAACTTGTAGAGTTGATTGAGCACGATCTCCGGCACCACGTCGCGCTTCAACTCGACGACGACGCGGTAACCGTCGCGGTCGGATTCATCGCGCAGATCCGAGATGCCCTCGATCTTCTTGTCACGCACCAGTTCGGCGATGCGCTCGACCATGGTGGCCTTGTTCACCTGGAACGGAATTTCCGAGATGATGATCGCTTCGCGGTCCTTGCGGGCCGGCTCGATGGCGACCTTGCCGCGCATCACGATGGAGCCGCGGCCAGTATTGTAGGCCGAGCGGATGCCGGCGCGGCCGAGAATGATGCCGCCGGTCGGGAAATCCGGGCCCGGAATGATCTTGTTGAGATCCTCGATGGTCAGCGAGGGATCGTCGATCAGCGCGATGCAGGCGTCGATGACTTCGCCGAGATTGTGCGGCGGGATGTTGGTGGCCATGCCGACGGCGATGCCGCCGCCGCCATTGACCAGCAGGTTCGGAAACTTGGCCGGCAGCACCTTCGGCTCGCGCTCGGACGAGTCGTAGTTGTCCTGATAGTCGACCGTGTCCTTGTCGATATCGTCGAGCAGCGACTGCGCGATCTTGGTCAGACGGGATTCGGTATAACGCATCGCCGCCGGCTGATCGCCATCGACAGAGCCGAAATTGCCCTGGCCGTCGATCAGCGGCACGCGCATCGAGAAGTCCTGCGCCATGCGGACCATGGCGTCATAGACCGACTGGTCGCCATGCGGATGATACTTACCGATGACGTCGCCGACGGTACGCGCCGACTTGCGGTACGGCTTGTTGTACTCGAAACCGTTTTCGTACATCGCATACAGGATGCGCCGATGCACCGGCTTGAGGCCGTCGCGTGCATCAGGCAGCGCGCGCGCCACGATCACGCTCATGGCGTAATCGAGATACGAGCGCTTCATCTCATCGAGGATGGATACGGGGCGGATATCCGAGGGAACCGGTGGCTCCGCTGGCTTCTGGTCTTCTTTGTCGGACAAGGTGTTTTCCGCTTAGATTCGGGTTCGACTCATATAGCCGATGACGCCGACGCAGGCCACCCCGTCGGCGCGCCCGTACAGGGATCTTACACGTTGTTTTTCAATCGCTTAAGCAGATTTGCAGCAGGATCGGCACCTGAATGCCCGATCAACCGGAGGCGGGCTTGCAGCGCAAGTCCATTGTGGCATTGACGCAGACAAAAATGACAGCATGAACACGCTCGAACGAACCAGCGGCTTCCGGCCAAATAGCGTTCACTCGGCAATGTTTTCAATAAGATAGAGCGACACCTGCCACAGATCGAACCCTGGCACCGAGCAAGGACGATGGACGAGCCGACCTACATTCTCACCGCTGAACTGGACCCAGCCAGCTTCGCCTGGCTCGACGGCTTACGGCAACGGCACTTTCCGCCGGCGCGTAATTTCCTGTCGGCGCATCTGACGATGTTTCATCGTCTGTCCGCGCTGCAGACCGAGCGACTGGTGACGTTCGCGTTTCCTCAGCCGATCGAGTTGCAATTCGACGCCCCGATGTTCCTGGGCGCCGGCGTGGCCTACCGGGTGACATCGCCCGCGCTCGCGCAACTGCGCGCGGACATCAAGCACCACATGGCCGGCGGTCTCTCGCGCCAAGACGCTCAGACGTGGAGACCTCATGTGACCGTGCAGAACAAGGTCGCGGCCGATATCGCCCGCGAACTCCATCGTCAGCTGACGCTCGACTTCGACCAGCGCGCAGGCCGCGTCACTGGACTGCTCGTCTGGGAATATCTCGGCGGACCCTGGCGGTTATCCCGGCGATATGGTTTAGGCTGATAGCCGGAAGGATGGCGGACCGCCTAGAACGGAATGTCGTCATCCATATCGCTGCGGCCACCAGCCGGTGCGGCTGCGACGCGGCGCTGCGGCGGGGCGCTGGACTGGCCGCCGCCAAAGCTGTCGCCCATGTCGTCGCCGCCATAGCTGCCGCCGCCCCCTGCTCCGCCGCCGCTACGGCCGTCGAGCATGGTCAGGGTCGCATTGAATCCCTGCAGCACCACTTCGGTGGAATATTTCTCGACACCGGACTGATCGGTCCATTTGCGGGTCTGCAGCGCGCCTTCGATGTAAACCTTGGCGCCCTTCTTCAGATACTGCTCGGCTACCTTGGCGAGGCCTTCGCTGAAGATCACCACGCGATGCCACTCGGTCTTTTCCTTGCGCTCGCCGGTGCCCTTGTCGCGCCAAGTATCCGACGTTGCCACCGTCAGGTTGACCACCGGATTGCCGTTCTGCATGCGACGGACCTCGGGGTCCTTGCCGAGATTGCCGACCAAAATCACCTTGTTGACGCTTCCCGCCATCACACTCTCCTAAACGCGAATCTGAATTGCTGATCGGATGCCACCATCAAAGCCCGACAAACCGTGCCGGGCCGCGTGCGACCGCTGCTGAATTGACCCTATACGGTTCACGCCGGCTGGTGTCCCCGCCAGGGGCGGTTATCCACCACGACGTCAGTCTAGCTAGTTCTCTTTATGTTCTCAATCGATAAAGTGGGATGTCTGGTGGCAAAGTCGTGGCGCTGCGGTTGTATTGGTGGTTGCATTCGAAGTGCCTCGGCTTGTTCAACGGTCCCTGAAAGCCCGTTTTGCCGGACTTTTGAGAGCTCGGAGCCACACGAACAAGGCGAGTAAGTGTGGCATTTGAGAGACGGCTTTTTACGCGGAATCACGTACTATCATCGACAGAGCTTGGGAATTCGCGCTGGGGAACGGTTTCTACAAGAAGCCGAATTGGGGAGTTTGGATCATGAAGAAGATTTTGCTGGCCACTGTCGCCGTCACCATTTTGGGCGC
>SDZE01000170.1 GCA_004173095.1 Bradyrhizobiaceae bacterium | reverse complement strand
AAATCCAAGAGCCGCGCCGAGCGCGACGAATGGACCATGCACAATCTCAACCTCGTGCAGATGACACACGCCAAGGACAAGCGCCCGTCCGAAATCTCCGGCGGCATGAAGCAGCGTGTCGGCATCGCGCGCGCGCTGGCGATGGAGCCGAAGGTGCTGCTGCTCGACGAGCCGTTTGGCGCGCTCGACGCGCTGACCCGCGCGCATCTCCAGGATTCGGTGATGGCGCTGCATCAGAAGCTCGGCAACACCATCGTCATGATCACCCACGACGTCGACGAAGCCGTGCTGCTGTCGGACCGCATCGTGATGATGACCAATGGACCGAGTGCGACCATCGGCGAAGTGCTCGACGTGCCGCTGTCGCGTCCGCGCAAGCGGCTCGAACTGGCCAGCGATCCCGTCTATCTCAAATGCCGCAAACGCGTGCTGGAGTTTTTGTACGAGCGCCACAAGTTCGTGGAGGCGGCCTGATCATGGTTCTCTCCACGTCATTGCGAGGAGCGTAGCGACGCGGCAATCCAGTTCTTCGTTTTTCATAAGCAAGGCTGGATTGCTTCGTCGCAAGGGCTCCTCGCAATGACGGCTGAAAAAATCGAGTGAACTTTTTTGTGTCGCGCTGAACTGCCCGTAATCAAAGGCCAGCCAAAGGGAATCGTCATGACGCCCGATCAGATTGCGCTCGTGCAGGATAGCTTCAGGAAAGTCGTCCCCATCGCCGACGTCGCGGCCGGGTTGTTCTATGGGCGCCTGTTCGAGATCGCGCCCGAGGTGAAACCGATGTTCAAGGGCGACATGACCGAGCAGGGCCGCAAGCTGATGGCGACCCTGGGTGTCGTCGTCACCGGCCTGACGCGGCTCGACACCGTGCTGCCGGCGGCGAGTGCGTTGGCCAAACAGCATGTGGCCTATGGCGTCAAGCCCGAACATTACCCGATCGTCGGCAGTGCATTGCTGTGGACGCTGGACAAAGGCCTGGGCGAGGCATGGACGCCCGAACTGGCCGATGCCTGGACGACGGCATACGGCACGCTGTCCGGCTACATGATTTCCGAAGCCTATGGCCAGCCGCAGGCCGCCGAGTAAGGACGTCACGTGAGCGAGCCGCTGGTCATCATCGGGAACGGCATGGCGGCGGCAAGGCTGGTCGACGAACTCGCCAGGTCTGCGCTCGGCCGCTACGCCATCGCCGTGATCGGCGACGAACCGCGGCTGGCCTATAACCGCGTGCTGCTGTCGTCGGTGCTGTCGGGCGAGGCGACGCATGACGAGATCGAATTGAAGCCGGCCGCGTGGTGGCGCGACCGCGGCGTGACGTTGAAATATGGCGCGATGGCGACTGCCATCGACATGGCCGCCCGCGAGGTGACGACCTCAACCGGCAAGCAGGTGCCGTTCTCCAAGCTCGTATTCGCGACCGGCTCATCCGCACTGCGGCTGCCGGTGCCGGGCGGCGATCTCGCGGGCGTGCATGTGTTCCGCGACAGCCGCGATGTCGATCTATTGCTGGCACTGGCCGCGGGAAAGAAGCGCGTCGTCGTGGTCGGCGGTGGGTTGCTGGGGCTCGAGGCGGCCTATGGGCTCGCCAAGGCCGGTGCCGATGTGACGCTGATCCATCTGATGGACCGGTTGATGGAACGCCAGCTCGATGCGCCCGCGGCAGCCTTGCTGAAGACGCTGGTCGAGCGCAAGGGCGTGAAAATCCTGCTGAACGCCAACACCGCCCGTATCCACGGCACCGATGCCGTCGCGGGCGTCGAACTTGCCGACGGCCGCATGCTCGATGCCGATGCCGTCATCTTCGCCGCCGGCATCCGACCGAACGCGGCACTGGCCAGGGATGCCGGCATCGCCGTCAATCGCGGCATCGTGGTTGACGACCGGATGGCGACCGACACGGATGGTGTGTTTGCACTCGGCGAATGCGCCGAACACCGCGGCACTTGTTACGGGCTGGTCGAGCCTGCCTATGAGCAGGCCAGAGTTCTCGCCCAGCATCTCGCGGGCAAGCCCTCGGCCTATAACGGAAGCATTCTCTCCACCAATCTCAAGGTTTCCGGCGTCGGCGTGTTCTCGGCCGGCGATTTCATGGCGGGCGAGGCCAGCGAGACGCTGCTCTTGAGCGACGTCAACCGCGGCACCTACAAGAAGCTGGTGATCTCAGGCGGCGCGCTGACCGGCGCGGTGCTGGTCGGCGATACCCGCGATGCGCTCTGGTATATGGAGCTGATCCGCAGCGGGGTCGATGTGTCCGCGCTGCGCGCCGACATGATGTTCGGTCGCGTCACAGCGAAGGCGGCGTGACATGAACGCCATCGATCCCGCCCTGACCACGACGCGCACCACCTGTCCGTATTGCGGCGTCGGCTGCGGCGTACTGGCAACGCCGGACGGCACAGGCGGTGCCGCGATCGCCGGGGATCCCGATCATCCCGCCAATCTCGGCCGCCTGTGCTCGAAGGGATCCGCACTCGGCGAGACGCTGAGCCTCGACGAGCGCCTGCTGCATCCGATGATGCGCGACATCGATGGCGACATGGTCCGCGTGCCCTGGAGCCATGCGCTCGATCACGTGGCGGAGGGCTTTCGCGACGTCATCGCCGAGCACGGTCCGGGCGCGGTGGCGTTCTATCTGTCGGGGCAGTTGCTCACCGAGGACTATTACGTCGCCAACAAGCTGATGAAAGGGTTTCTCGGCGGCGCCAATGTCGACACCAATTCGCGGCTTTGCATGGCGTCGTCGGTGGCCGGACATAAACGCGCCTTTGGCGCCGACACTGTGCCGGGCTGCTACGAGGACCTCGACCAGGCGGATCTGCTGGTGTTCGTCGGCTCCAATGCCGCCTGGTGCCATCCGGTGCTGTATCAGCGCATGCTTGCCAACAAGCAGGCGCGCGGGGCGCGCTTCGTGGTGATCGATCCGCGTCGCACCGATACGGTGGGCGATGACGATCTGTTTCTCGGCCTCAAGCCCGGCACCGACACGGCGCTGTTCTCCGGGCTGCTGGTCTATCTCGCCGACAATGGCGCGCTTGATCGCGCCTATATCGACCGGCATACATCCGGCTTTGACGCCGCGCTGGCGCGCGCCAAGATCATCGCCGGCAGCGTGGCAGCAACGGCGAAGGCGACCGGCCTGAATGAAGTGGATGTCGCCACCTTCTTCCAGATGGTCCGGCAGACGCCGCGCATGGTCACGCTGTATTCGCAGGGCGTCAACCAGTCGGCGCAGGGCACCGACAAGGTCAATGCGATCCTGAATTGCCATCTCGCCACCGGACGCATCGGCAAGCCCGGCGCCTCGCCGTTCTCGCTCACCGGCCAGCCCAATGCGATGGGCGGTCGCGAGGTCGGCGGCCTTGCCAATCAGCTCGCCGCGCATATGGGCTTCACGCCGCCGGAGATCGACCGCGTGCGCCGGTTCTGGAAGGCGCCACACATTGCGACCCATGAGGGCCTCAAGGCGGTTCAGATGTTCGAGGCGATCGGCCGTGGCGAGATCAAGGCGCTGTGGGTGATGGGCACCAATCCTGCGGTGTCGCTGCCCGATGCGGACGCGGTACGCGCCGCGCTCGACAAACTCGATCTGTTCGTGGTGTCGGAGAATGTGCGCTCGAACGATACGGTCAATGCCGGCGCGCATGTGCTGTTGCCGGCGCTGGCCTGGGGCGAGAAGTCGGGCACGGTGACGAATTCCGAACGTCGGGTGTCGCGCCAGCGGTCGTTCCTGCGCGCGCCCGGCGAAGCCAGGCCGGATTGGTGGGCGCTCGGCGAAGTCGCAAAGCGACTCGGCTTCGGTGCCGGCTTCGCCTATCGATCGGCTGCCGACATCTTTCGTGAGCACGCGGCGCTGTCGGATTTCGAGAATGACGGGCGTCGCGACTTCGATCTCGGCGGCTTGATGCATGTCTCCGACGACGCCTTCGACACCATGGCGCCGGTGCAATGGCCGCTGCGCAAGGGCACCACGACGCAGCAGGCGCGGTTTTTCGCCGATGGCGGTTTCTATGCCCAGGACAAGCGCGCGCGCTTCATCGCGCCGGAAGCGCCGGAGCTGCGCAGCCATGTCACGCCGGGGCGGCCGCTGCGGCTCAATACCGGCCGCGTGCGCGACCAGTGGCATACGATGACGCGCACCGGGCTCAGCCCGCGGCTCGGCCAGCACATGCCGGAGCCGTTTGTGGAGATTCATCCGGATGATGCGGCGCGTTTCACCGTCCTCGACGGTGGCTACGCGAAGCTCACCACCGATTATGGCGCCTGCACGCTGAAGGTCATGGTCAGCGATCGCCAGCAGTGCGGCATGCTGTTTGCGCCGATCCACTGGAACGACGCGACGGCGGGCTTCGCGCGCGTCGGCGGGCTGGTGGCGCCGTTTGTCGATCCCTATTCCGGCCAGCCCGAGAACAAGGCGACGCCGGTGTCGATCGCGCCGGTCACGCTCGCCAATCGTGGCTTCGTGCTGTCGCGCAAGCCGCTGAATTTGCCTGACGGCGTTGTGTTTGCGCGGGTCGCCGTGACCGGCGGGGTGGGCTATCTGCTCGCCGACAATATCGACACCGCCAACTGGCGTGACTGGCTGGCGCCATTGCTCGGCGACGACGTGGCGATCTATGAGGACAGTGGTGGCGGCGTCTACCGCGCGGTGTCGTTTGCCCATGAGCGGATCGACGTCTGTCTGTTCGTCGGCCCGGCCGCAGATGCATTGTCCTGGGATGCGGTGAAGGCGCTGTTTGCGGCGGACAAGATTGACGACGAGGAGCGGCGCCTGTTGCTGTCCGGCAAGGCGGCCGACGGCGCAGCCAATGCGGGACCGATCGTCTGTGCGTGTTTCGGCGTCGGCCGCACCACGATCTGCGATGCGATTGCCGCGGGCGCCGCAACGGCGGCGGAGATCGGCGCAGAACTCAAGGCCGGTACCAATTGCGGGTCGTGCATTCCGGAGTTGAAGCGACTGATCGCAGCCGGCGAGACGACGCCGGACGAGGCACGGAAGGTGGCGGCAAGCTGAACACTCATCCTTCGCTGCGCACCGCATCCTCCGCCGTCATTGCGAGGAGCGAAGCGACGCGGCAATCCAGTTTGCTCATAGAAGACGGACTGGATTGCTTCGTCGCAAGGGCTCCTCGCAATGACGGCTGATGGTGGTGTGAATTACTTCACCGCGCCTGCCGTCAGGCCGGCGATGATCTGCCGCTGGGCGATGACCGTCAGCAGCAGCACAGGCAGCGTCACGATCAGCGCCGCCGC
>SDZE01000329.1 GCA_004173095.1 Bradyrhizobiaceae bacterium | reverse complement strand
GGCAATTACCTCGACCCGAAGCGGCTCGAACTGGAGACCGCGCAATGACCCCCATCATGATCCTCACGATGGTGCTGTGCTTTGCACTGTCGGTTTCCGTCGCGGTGTCGATCGGCCTGGCGTCGATCCTCGGCCTGCAGGTGTCGAACGCGAACATGCTGATCTCCGCCAAGGAGATGTTCAATTCGATCAACAAGTTTCCGCTCGCGGCCATCCCCTTCTTCATCCTGGCCGGCAACCTGATGGAAACCGGCGGCATCTCGCGCCGACTGGTCGAGTTCGCCAAGAGCATCGTCGGCGGCGTGCAGGGCGGCCTGCCCATGACCTGCGTGCTCACCTGCATGATCTTCGCGGCGGTGTCGGGCTCGTCGGTGGCGACCACCTTCGCCATCGGCGCCATCCTGATTCCGGCGCTCATCAAGCACGGCTACCCGACCAGCTACGCCGCGGCGCTGCAGGCCACCAGCGCCGAACTCGGCGTGATCATCCCGCCATCGATCCCGATGATCCTCTACGGCGTGAGCGCCGAGGTGTCGATCGGCGAGCTGTTCATCGCAGGCTTCGGCCCCGGCATCCTGATCAGCCTGGCACTCATGCTCTTCGTCTGGGTGTACTGCAAGTGGAAGGGCTGGGGCAAGAACGACGGCGAAGGCCGCCTGCCCTTCGGCCGCGCGCTGTGGCAGGCCGGCTGGGCGCTCCTGATGCCGGTGATCATCCTGGGCGGCATCTACGGCGGCATCTTCACGCCGACCGAGGCGTCGGCGGTGGCGGTGTTCTATGCGCTCGTCGTGGGCGTCGTGATCTACCGCGAGATCAAGCTGGCCGACCTCTACCTGATCCTGCGCAAGTCGGTGCTGTCCTCGGCCGTGATCATGTTCATCATCGCCAATGCGGGGCTCTTCGCTTTCCTGCTCACACGCGCCGGCGTGCCCGACGCGATCGGCCACTGGCTGCAGGAAGTGCTGAAGTCGCCGGCCATGTTCCTCCTGGGCGTGAACGCGGCGCTGTTCGTCATCGGCATGTTCATCGAGACCAGCGCGGCCATCATCGTGCTGGCGCCGATCCTCGCGCCGGTGGC
>SDZE01000105.1 GCA_004173095.1 Bradyrhizobiaceae bacterium | reverse complement strand
TGGGATTCGGGCGAGCAGCTTTACAAGCTCGATTTCGACGCCGAATGCGAAGCGCGCTTCGGCGGTCCTTTCGTCAATATCCACCGCGCCGATCTGCATCAGTTGCTGCAGCGGCCGCTCGTGCCCGACACCATCCGGTACGGCCACAAGCTCTCTGGCATCGAGGAGCGCGGCGATGCCCTCACTTTGCGTTTCGACAATGGCGTGAGCGTGGAGACAGATCTCGCCATCGGCGCCGATGGCATCCGCTCCATCACACGTGAATGTATCCTAGGTAGCGAAGAGCCGCGTTTCATCGGGCGGTCTGCACCACGTGCGGTGTTTCCAGCTAGCCGCATCAAGGGTGAACCCATCTCCGACTGCACCAAATGGTGGGCACCGGATCGGCACACGCTGGCTTACTACATGACCCCCGACCGTCAGGAAGTCTATGTGATGGCGGCGCTGCCGTGCGATCGCTGGGACGGCGATGGCTCGCCGGTGAAGGGCGACCGCGACGAATTCATCGCGGCGTTCGACGATGCGCATCACGATCTGAAGCGCGCGGTAGAGGCAGCCGAAGACGTCGTCGTGTGGCCGATCTACGACCGGCCGCGCCATGACATCTGGCACAAGGGCCGCGTGGTGCTGATGGGCGATGCTTGCCATGCGGTGCGTCCGTTCATGGCAGCCGGCGGCTCGGCGGCCATCGAGGATGCTGCAATCCTCAGCCGTTGCATCGCCGAATTCGGCGATCCCGCGACGGCATTTGCGCGTTACACGATGATCCGCATTCCGCGCGTCGCTGATATCCAGCAGATATCCATCGCCAATTCATGGATGCACGGCCCGACCGAAACCGACTGGTTCTTCGGCTATGATGCCTGCACCGTTCCGCTCGACCGCGCCATGCCGGAGGCCCTATGTCCGAATTTGCAGCGATGAGGCCCGGTGACATCCGGCCGGATCCGATGACCGGCCGCGATCTGGTCGGCTACGGCGCAACGTCGCCCGATCCCAAATGGCCGAATGGCGCCAGGATCGCCATCAGCATCAGCCTGAATATCGAAGGTGGCGGCGAGTCCACGCTGGCCAACGGCGACGCCGTTTCGGAGGGCATGCTGAACGATATCGGCGTACCGACCAGGCAAGGCGTGCGCGTTCCGCTGGTGGAGTCCGTGTTTGAATATGGCAGCCGCCGCGGCGCCTGGCGCATTCTCGACGTGCTCGATAGCTTCCAGGTGCCGGTCAGTATTCTGGGCGTGGCGCGCGCGATGGAGCAGAATCCGGAGCTTGCGAAAGCCTGCGTCGCGCGCGGCCACGAGATGGTCAGCCACGGCTATCGGTGGATCGACTATTGCGATGTCGATGAAGCGACCGAGCGCGCACATATCCGCAAAGCGATCGCGATTCTCGAAGGCCTCACAGGGGCGCGGCCGGTCGGCTGGATGACGGGCCGGCCGGGTCCGAACACGCGCCGGCTGCTCGCGGAGGAGGGCGGATTCCTCTACGACCGCGACTCGCTGGCCGATGAACTGCCTTACTGGGTGGAGACCAGGCACGGCCCGTTCCTCGTCGTGCCGTACTCCTATGAAGCCAACGACAACCGCTTCAACGAGAATTCCGGCTTCTCCACCGGTGATCAGTTCTTCACTTACATGCGCGATGCCTTCGACGTGCTCTATGCGGAAGGCGTTGCCGGCGCGCCCAAACTGCTGTCGATTGGTCTGCATGACCGCCTGATCGGCCGTCCCGGTCGCATCGGTGGGCTGATCAAGTTGCTCGAACATATGAGCGCCCATGACGGCGTCTGGTTCGCGCGCGGGATCGATATCGCGCAGCACTGGCGCACGCAGTTTCCAGCGCAACCCTGATCGTTCATTCGCCGATATTCCGGCCGATGGCAATCCGCATGCAGATTGATGCGTGCCTGCGCATCGATGCCGCTTTGCGTTCGCATACGAAGCCGGTCATACTCGATTCACCTGTCCGCAAGAGACGGGATCATCATCGGGAGGACTATCGTGCGCAACAATCTGCATCTGTTGAACCGTCGCCAATTGTTCGCTGCCGGAGCAGGTGCCGCCGCAATGGTGAGTGCACCTTCGCTCCTGCGCGCCAATAGCTGGCCGACCAAACCCATCAAGATTCTCGCGGGCTCCGCAGCGGGCGGCCAGACCGATCAGTTCTCGCGCGTCTACGGCGAATATCTGCAGCGCGAACTCGGTCAGACCGTCGTGATCGAGAACAAGGCCGGCGCCGGCGGCGCCGTTGCAGCGCTCGAGCTGAAGCGTTCGGATCCCGACGGCCACACGCTGATGATCTGCAACACCACCGCCTACATGCTCAATCCCGTCCTCATCAAGGACGTCAAATACAATGTCCCGCAGGATTTCACCTGGGTGGCGGTGATGCCGGGCGGCAGCCTGCCGCTGGTGGTGAGCGAGAAAATCGGCGCCAAGACGCTGGCGGATTTCATCGACTACGCGAAGAAGACCGAGAAGGTGAATGTCGGCACCTACGCCGCCGGCTCGTTCGCGCATATGGTGATCGTCGAACTCAACAAGCAGTACGGCCTCAAGATGGAGGCCGTGCATTATCGCGGCGAGGCGCCGATGTGGAGCGATCTGGCGGGTGGCTCCATCGATGCCGGCATCGGCAGCTATGCGGCGGCCTTGCCCGTTCTGCAAACCAAGAAGGGCAATGCGGTTGCCGTATCACGCCGTCGCATCAAAGCGATGCCCGATGTGGCGACGTTCAAGGAGCAGGGCGCGACCTCGCGCGCGCATGAACTGCTGACGTTCCAGGGCTGCATGGCGCCGGCCAAAACGCCGCCGGAGATCGTGGCGAAACTCAACGCGTTGTTCGTCGCCGCCAGCAAGAGCGATCGCGTGCGCGACTTGCTGAGCAGCCAGGGCGTCGATGAAGGTGCGATGACGCTCGAGGCCAGCAACGCGCTCTACAAGGAAGAAGCGCCGGTGTGGGCGGAACTCGCGGCCGCACTCGGCCCGCAGGGGCAATAGCGTCGGGTGAGCAAGTCGCGATGACCTGTCGGGTGGGCAAAGCGCTGCGTGCCCACCAGCTTGCCTGCCGCTTCTCTGTCCTGACGCAGCTCTGGTGGGCACGTCGCTTTGCTCCTTTGCCCACCTTACATCCATGGAACCGTGCGACATTTTGGTCGCCGGACTGTAACTCTATTGCAGATCGACAGTCCTGATCGAGCGTGGTAGCTCCGTGCCACCCGTCGAATGAGGCTCTCGTGACGCTCGCTGCCCGCATGTTCCGCTCTCGCATTCTGCGCCTTCCGCGCAGGGCGCTGGTGGCGTTCGTGCTGGCGACGTATCTCGTCACTGGCGCCATGCATGGCCTGTGCGGCCTCGACGTCACCAATGCGTCGGTCGAGACGATCATGTCGATCGCCGACAAGGGCATCGGCCATACCGATATGGGAACCGTGGCGGACAATCATTGCCATGGCTGCTTTTCCATGACGGCCGAGCCGCTGGCGTTCACCGCAAAACCGTTTGCGCCCGAGATCCGGACCGTCGTGTTTCATGACACCGAACGTCGCGGCCTGCCGCGCGCGATCGATCCGCGTCCACCCAAACTCCTGACCTGACCATCGTCGCCGGGCGCCTCGCGCCCTGACCCTGTTGTTCGTCAGGCTTTTCCCATGTTGTCGACATACGCCACGCGTTTTGCGTGCGCGGTTGTGCTGCTCGTCGCGTCATCGCTGACGGAGCAGGCGCATTCGCAGACCCTCACAATGGGCAGCGCGCTGCAGCGCGCGCTCAATGCCAGCCCGCGGCTCACGGCGGCCGAGCGTGACATCGGCATCGCGCGCGGCCAGCGCATCCAGTCCGGCGCGCTGATCAATCCGCAAATCTCCTATGAGCTCGACGATGCGCTCGGGTCGGGGGCCTATCGCGGCACGCGCTCGGCGGAGTCCACGCTGCAGATCAGCCAGATGTTCGAGTTGTGGGGCAAGCGCGACGCGCGCATCGCCGCCGGCCAGGCCGGACTCGATGCCGCCAGCATCGAGCGGCAGGCGGTGCGGCTGGAGGTTCTCTCCGAGACCGCGATTGCGTTTCTCACGGTGCTCGGCCTGCAGCGCCGCATCGAGATCCTGAACGAGCAGGTCGAGGCCATCGACCGCATTTCGCCACTGCTGCAACGGCGCGTCGAGGCCGGCGCGTCATCGGTGGCCGAAACCGGCCGCGCCGATGTCGCCGCTGCTCTTGTCAAAGCCGATCGCGAGCGCACCAAGGCGTCGCTGGCCTCGGCACGCCGCGAACTGGCCGTCCTGATGGGCGACACCGCGCCAAAATTTTCGGTGGTGTCCGGTCGTCTCGATGCCATGGGCCGTCCGCCCTCTTTCAATGCGGTCGTCGCGGCGATCGATGCCAATCCGCAACTGGCGCGCTGGAAGGCGATTTTCGCCCAACGCAATGCGCAATTGCTGCTGGCGCGGTTGCAGCCGTATCCGGATATCACCGTGTCGGCCGGCCTGCGGCGCTATCACGACACCGGCGACAATGCGGTGCGCCTGTCGGTCTCGGTGCCGATCCCGATCTTCGATCAGAACCAGGGCAACATCCTCTCCGCACAGCAGGGCCTGGCGAAGGTCGCCGCCGAACGGCAGGGCAATCGCAACACGCTCATCGTGATGGCCGGCCGTGCCTATGACACGCTGCAGGGCTCGCTGCGCGAACTCGCGATCCTGCGCGAAGCGGGCATTCCGAAGGCGCGTGACGCCGCTGCGGCGATCTCCGAAGGCTACGGGCAGGGCCGCTATTCGCTGCTCGAAGTGCTGGATGCCCAGGCCAGCGTCGCCCAGGCCCGCCTGCGCGAGCAGGAGGCGCAGCAGAACTTCCATATCGCCGTCGCCACCATCGAGGGGCTGGTCGGCAATCCATTTGCACTGGCACGGGGGAGCGCGCGATGACCAGGCTATTCATTGTGATGCTGGCATCTGCAGCACTGGTGGTCGCCGCGATTGCCCATGAGACCAGACCCGCCGGCAACGCCGCGCCGGCCGCAAAGCAGACCGGTGCCCCCGGCAAAGGTCACGATCACGGCAGCAATGACGATCGCGGCAGCAGCCGCGGAGCTGAAGGTCACGCCGACAAAGGCCACAGTCATGGGCAGGAAGGCGTCGTGCAGATCTCCGACGCCAAACTCGCCGCTGCGGGCATCGAGGTGCTCACGGCCACGGCCGGCACGTTGCGCAACGCCATCATTCTCAATGGCATCCTGCAGCCCAATCAGGAAGCGCTGGTGCAGGTGACGCCGCG
>SDZE01000030.1 GCA_004173095.1 Bradyrhizobiaceae bacterium | reverse complement strand
GGCCGCCACCGTGATTTCGCGCGCCAACTTGGAGAACAACTTGGACTTCTGGGCATCCTGACGGCCCTTGCGGTGCATGATGTTCTTGAACTGGGAATGTCCGGCCATGCGGTCTCTCTCGGATTCGTGCGTTCTTACAGGGGGGCGGCGGCGCGGCGTTATATTCCGGGGCTCACGCAAAATCAAAAAGTCCTGCCGGGAGCCAACCCCGCACCGGCGACCATGCTTATCATTAATCAAACCTTAATGCGCGTATTCTAGCCTCCTGCAACTTAGAACTGATGAGGAACGTCATGGCATTTGCTCTGTTCCGTCGTCGACAGGCGGTTGTCGATGCATTGGTTGCACCGGGCGCAAATGCCGAGATTGCAGCGCAAACACCGCCCGTCGCCGTCGATCCCGCGAAGGATATTCTCAGCCTGCTCGAGCTCGAATTGCAGGCGATGATGCGCCAGCTCGAGCGGGCCACCGACCGGGTTGCCTCCGGCGCCCAATCCACTGCCGACACGCTCGGCGCCATTCGCTCGCGCACCGATGCCCTGACCGGCCGAACCAGTTCGGCGCGCAGTACCGCCGAGACATTCTCCGAGGCGGCCGGAAAATTCACCCATTCCGCGGACGGCATCGGCGCGCAGGTACGCGACGCCAGCCGCCTCGCCGAAGATGCTGCCGCAGCAGCCGCCGAAGCGGGGCAGATCGTCGACCGGCTGCGCGAGTCATCCGCGGCTATTGGCAATGTGGTCGATCTGATCGCCTCGATCGCCAGGCAGACGACGATGCTGGCGCTCAACTCCACCATCGAAGCGGCGCGCGCCGGCGATGCCGGCCGCGGCTTCGCCGTGGTGGCCACCGAGGTGAAGGCGCTGGCCGTGCAGACCCAGACCGCCACCGAGGAGATCCGCAAGAAGATCGACGTCCTGCAAAGCGACGCGGCGACCTCGATCGAGGCGGTGCTGCGCATCTCGCAATCGATCGAGGCGATCCGCCCGGTGTTCGCCCATGTCAACGAAGCAGTCGCCGAGCAGAGCAGCACGACCAGCGAAATGGCGGAGAATGCGGCCGCGGCATCGGACTTCATCGTCTCCGTGGTCGATAGCGCCGGCGACATCGACAACGCCACCAAAGAGGCCGAACGCCACGGCGAGGATGTCGCCGCCGCCGGCCGCGCGGTGGCAGGCTTCGTCGCCAAGTTGAAAAACCGCTGTGCCATCCTGCTCGGACAGACCGAGACGGATGCGAAGCACGGCCGCGACCCGGTGCCCTGCAATATCGCGATCACCGTCGATGCGCGACCGGCCCCATTGCAGGCTGCGGTCTACGAATTTTCGCGCAACGGCCTGCTGATCGCCGGCCCCGGCATCGACGCATTGCCGACCCACCAGCCGATCAACGCGACCGTCGCGGAGATCGGCGCCTGCAAGATCCGGATCCTTTCGCATGGCGAGCTCGGTTCTCAGGCCGAATTCGTCAGCCCGCGTGCCGATCTACTAGAGGTCATCGACGACCGACTGTTTGCCTTGCACGACGAGAACGCCGAGGGCGTCGCGCGGGCGATGGAAGCCGGCGTGCGGATCAATCGAATCTTCGCCGACGCCGTGAAGAGCGGGGCTATCAGCATCGCCGACCTGTTCGATACCGACTACACCAAGATCGACAACAGCGATCCGCCGCAATATCTGGCAAAGTTCACGACCTGGATCGAACAGACACTCACCGACGTGCAGGAATCCGTGCTCGGCATGGACCCACGCATCCGGTTCTGCGCGGTGGTCGATCGCAATGGCTATCTGGCGATGAACAACAAATATTGCTCGCTGCCGCAGCGGCCGGGCGACCCCGCCTGGAATGTCACCAATTGCCGCAACCGCCGCTTTTTCGATGACCCGGCCGGCCTGGCCGCGGCGCAGAACACCCGCACCTATTTCGTGCAGAGCTACCCGCGCGACATGGGTAACGGCGTGCGGGTGCGGATGCGCGAGATCGACGTCCCGATCCGCGTCGATGGCCGCCACTGGGGAGGCTTTCGCACGGCCTACGCGTTGTAGCTTTATAAGGTGGGCTAAGCAAAGGTGCCCACCAGCACACGCTCGTGAAGGGGCGGCTTAAGGCCGCGCCGGGGGAACCGACGTCATACCATTGACATTCGATCTTGGTTCAACCCTCAAAACGACATCGATCCCGTCGATTTCCCGGAGCGACCATGCACGAATTTTCTACCGACGATGCGAAATCCATGCATGACCGCGTGCGCGAGGAGATGCTCGACAGCTACGACGAGGAAATGGAGCTCGAGCTCGACGAAGACCGCGTCGACCAGATGGCCGACAAGATGTCGGATCATGAGCTGAGCTCGGGCGTCGATCGCCGGACCTATTTCAAGGAGTTGTTCCGCCTGCAGGGCGAGCTCGTCAAGTTGCAGAGCTGGGTGCAAGAGCAAAAGTTGAAGGTCGTGGTGATCTTCGAAGGTCGCGATTCCGCCGGCAAGGGCGGCGTCATCAAGCGCATCACGCAGCGGCTCAATCCGCGCGTCTGCCGCGTTGCCGCCCTGCCCGCGCCGAACGAGCGCGAGCGCACGCAATGGTACTTCCAGCGTTACGTGTCGCATCTGCCCGCCGGCGGTGAGATCGTGCTGTTCGACCGCTCCTGGTACAACCGCGCCGGCGTCGAGCGGGTGATGGGCTTCTGCACCGAGGACGAGGTGGAGGAATTCTTCCGCACGGTGCCGGAATTCGAGCGCATGCTGGTGCGCTCGGGCATCATCCTGATCAAATACTGGTTCTCGATCACCGACGAGGCACAGCATCTGCGTTTCGCGATGCGCATCGCCGATCCCCTGAAGCAGTGGAAGCTGTCGCCCATGGACGTGCAGTCGCGCGCCCGCTGGGAGGCCTATACCAAGGCCAAGGAAGCGATGCTGGAGCGCACCCATATCGAAGAGGCGCCGTGGCATGTGGTGCAAGCCGTCGACAAGAAGAAGGCGCGCCTCAACTGCATCGCGCATCTGCTGGAGCAGATTCCGTATGGCGAGGTGCCGCAGGAGGAAGTCGTGCTGCCACCGCGCGTCCGCAACCCCGACTATTTCCGCAAACCGGTGCCGTCGGAGATGTATGTGCCGGATCGGTATTGAGGCACGATCGGACTCATCATGCCCGGCGCTGAGCCGGGCCACGGTTGAGACGAAGCGACTTCACCAGAAATCCGGCACCGTCTGCGACAGCCGGCCGCCGATGCGGACCGGCGCGATGCGGGTGGCGAGGCCGGTTTTATCATCGGTCTCCACAGCCACGCCCGACAATGTCGCCGGGCCGAAGGCCGGCTCGAAGCGGTTGGAGGGAATGCCAGTGGTGAAGCGGCGCACCGGCTCCTCCTTCTGCATGCCGATCACCGAGTCATAGTCGCCGGTCATGCCGGCGTCGGTCATATAGGCGGTGCCGCCGGGCAGGATCTGGTGATCGGCGGTCGGGATATGCGTGTGGGTGCCGACCACGAGGCTGACGCGGCCGTCGCAGAAATGTCCCATGCCCTGCTTTTCGCTGGAGGCTTCGGCGTGAAAGTCGACCACGATGGCGTCGGCGGCATCGACCAGCGGACAGGCCTCGATCTCCTTGCCGATGCCCGCGAACGGATCGTTGAGCGGCTCCATGAAAACGCGGCCCATGGCGTTGATGACCAGCGCGCGGGCGCCGTTCTTGGCGTCGATCAGGGCGGCGCCGCGGCCCGGCGTGTGGCGCGGAAAATTCAGCGGGCGGATCAGGCGCGGCGCGCGCTCGATGAACACCAGCGCCTCCTTCTGGTTCCAGGCGTGGTTGCCGAGCGTCACCGCATCGGCGCCGGCGTCGATCAGATCGTTGTAGATGCTTTCGGTGATGCCGAAACCGCCGGCGGCGTTCTCGCCATTGATCACGACGAGGTCGAGCTTCCAGTCGCGGATCAGGCCGGGAAGCTTGTCGAGAATCACCACGCGGCCGGTTTTACCGACCACATCGCCGATGAAGAGAATGCGCAACGTTATCTGCTCCGAAAGTCGATCACACGCGTCCCGGTTAGCACGAAATCCAGCGCCACGTCGTGCGGCCCGACTGGGATACTGGCAATTTCCTGGGTGTCGAAGCCAAGGCCGACTGCCGTCACCGGCTGGACGGCCCGCAACTGCGCCAGGCTGCGATCATAAAAGCCCGCGCCATAGCCGATGCGATGGCCGCCACGATCAAACGCGGCGAGCGGTACCAGCAGGATATCGGGGATCAGGTGTGGCGCTTCCGGCGCCGGTGCGAGAATGCCGTATGCGCCGGGCTGCAGCGGCTGTTCCGGCGTCCAGGCGCGAAACACCAGCGGTGCATCGCGGGCGACGATCGCGGGCAATGCCAGCCGCGCGCCTTGCTTGGCCAAAGCCCGCATCAGTGGAACCGGATCGATCTCGCTGCGGATGGGTGCATAGCCGGCGACGACGGTATCGGGCGCGATGGGCAACGGAAACGCGAGCCTGGCGAGCGCGTCTGACGCAGCGGCGCGATCGGCCTCGCTCAAAGCGGACCGACGCGCGAGGGCGGCGGTGCGAAGTTCGGTTTTGGACGGGGTGAGCGAGATCATCGGCGAACCGTACCGTTAATCGGTAGGCAGGTCCAAGCGCGACAGATCACGCGCGCCATCGACGACACGGATGATGTCTACGCTGTCGGACGTGACGCTATAGATGACCAGCCACCGCTCAACCACCAGCGCCCGCGCATTCGCGGCGATCTCGGAATGGATCGGCGCTGAATAGGGAAATTGCAAGAGTTGCGCGAAACGGGCCTCGATTTTATCCAACCACGCGTCAGCCGTGAACACGCCATGTGGTGCGATTGTGTCCCAGATCGTATCGAGATCGCTGCGCACATAGCGGGAGTAGCGCAGCTGCATCTCTCATCTCGCCGATTTGTCGAGACGCAGGCGGCCTTCCGCTTTGATCGCTTCGAAATCGAGCGGCCCCTCTTGAAAGCCGCTGTCCAGCCCTTTCTGATAGGCTTGCCGGAGCCAAGCCACATGTTCAGCTTTTGACTGAACGTGCCGCTCCATCAGTTGCAATGCATCGCGAAACACATCATCGGGCGATGCATAATGGCCATCGGCCACCTGCGCTTCGACGAATCTGCTGAACTCTTCGGGCAATGAGACTTTCATCGTCATTCTCGATCCAGCTCTCAATATCCAAATAAAAGTGCGAAGCCGCGATGGCCGTTGAAGCACTCGATCCCGGAGCACCTACGAAAGTAGGTGGGCACCATGTGACCA
>SDZE01000087.1 GCA_004173095.1 Bradyrhizobiaceae bacterium | reverse complement strand
AACTCGGTGTCGCCCTTGCGGGTGAGCAGCGCGTAGGGCTCGACGGTGACGGGCTTGTCCTGGAATTCGATGGCGTCGTCCAGCGGCAGCAGCACGGCATCGGCGAACAGCGTGTCGCCTTGTTTGGCCTTGAGCTTGTCCACGCCTTCCTGGTAGCTCTTGAAGACGGTGCGTCCGAGGAAATACGGCGGCTGCGGCGTTTCGCCGACGCGCCGGTTCACGATGGTGGCCGCCGTCGAGTTCTCGAGTGCGAGCACCCGCCCGTAGCGTTGGCCGTTCGCGAACTCGGCCTCGCCCTTGCGATAGGCGATGCGGATGCCCGCGACGAAGAAGGTGTTGGAAAAGCCCGCGATCTTCTCGCGCTCCAGCGTGTGCGTGGTGCTGCCGCATTGCAGGTCGATGCTGCCGGCGGCGAGCTTCTCGAACGATGACTTCAGGTCGACCGGCGTGATCTTGATCGCGATCGGAACGCCGAGGTCACGCGACATCTCCTGGACGATGGCGCTGCACAGCGCCCAGCTGAAGCCGGCAGGCTTGTCGCCCGCCTCGAAGTACGAAAACGGTGCAGCGCCCTGGCGCAGTCCGATGCGGATGGTGCCGGACGATTTGATCGACGCGATCGTCGACACCGCCACGGCGGAGGCCGCGGGCGCGGCAGCCGGCGATTGGGCTGCAGCGCTGGAGACCATCGCGAAGCCGATCACCGCCGGCAGCAGCGAAAACTTGAACCACATGAGCGAATTCCTTGAGAGGTGCGGCAACGCGCAAAACCAGAGTGTAACGAATGGTATCGAATGACAACCACCGCAAGTTCGCAATTGGCGTGCCTGCAACAGCACCTGTTTTCAGGGCACGGAACCGACGCGCTTTCGGGGCCTGTTGGCGAAGCTCACGCTGCGAATCGCGTTGCAGAACTCGGTCAGAACCGCCGGTCTTTCGATCGCATCACGCCGGAAGAAAAGACCGAAGGAGGGCAGGACGACCCGGGGCAGCACGTTGAGCCGGACGACGCCGCCTCTTGCGATTTCGTCCATCGCATGTTCCAGCCGCACCGCGCACAGCAACGAGGCGTCGGTGCTCAGCAG
>SDZE01000374.1 GCA_004173095.1 Bradyrhizobiaceae bacterium | reverse complement strand
CTTTCAAACCTGATCAGCTCGCAGAGTATTTGAGCTATCCGATCGATCATCTATACTCCCACCGCATTGACGATGACGGGAGCAACACGATGACCTATTCCATCTCCGCGCGCTGTCCGGAGACAGGCGCGTTCGGCATTGCCATCACGTCGTCCAGCATCGCAGTGCCGTCGCGGTGTGCGTGGGTCGGGCCGCTGGGTCTCGTGGTGTCGCAGAACGTCACCGATCCCGCGCTTGGCCCCACCGGTCTGGCGCTGCTGCGCCAGGGTCTCGGTGCCGGCGCCGTTCTTGGCAATCTGACACGAGGCACGCCGCAGCCGGCATGGCGACAGGTCGGCGTGATCGATCGCTATAGCCAGGTGGCGTGGCATTCCGGCGAACAGGCGTTGCCGATCGTCGGCATTGCGCAAGGCGCAGGCTGTCTCGCGATGGGCAATCTGCTGGTCGATGACAAAGTCCCGAGCGTGATGATCGCACGGTTCGAAGCCACTGCCGGACAGCCGCTGGCGGAGCGTTTGATGTCTGCTTTGGAAGCGGGCCTCGCTGCCGGCGGCGAGACCGACGACGAACATGCGGCAGGTCTTCATGTCGCCCATCTGTTCGACTGGCCGGTGGTCGATCTGCGGGTGGATTGGCACGAGACACCGATCAGTGAATTGCGTGCGCTGTGGGAGCGCTACCGGCCGCAGCAGAAAGACTATGTCGCGCGTGCGATGAATCCGGGCGCTGCGCCGTCCTTCTAGGCGCGCGCGTCTCACGGCACGTCACCCGGCGGAAAGGCCACGATGTCGTCGGCGCCGATCGTCAGGCCGATCTCGGCGCCGACCGGGCAGGACGACAGCGCGGCGATCCCCGGCGATCGTACTAGAATGCGCTCACGTGCGCTGGCCGGCGCGTCGATATAGAGATCGACATGGCCGCCCTGGAATACCTGCGTGGTCACCGTGCCGGCCAGCGCCCCCGATGTACCGCGGGGCGTCACCGACAGATGCTCAGGCCGCACGTAGACATCCAAAGCATCGCCGGCTGAAAGCGCTGCAATCGGCGCTGCCGCTACCTCGACACGAAGTTCGCCGACCGAAACGA
>SDZE01000523.1 GCA_004173095.1 Bradyrhizobiaceae bacterium | reverse complement strand
GCATTGGCCTGACCGGCCGCAATTGCACCACCGATGATGGCACCGGCGGCCAGACCGCCGATCACCGCGCCGGCACCTGGACCACGATGGCCATAGCCGTAGCCGCGATGTCCGTAGCCATAGCCGCGGTGCCCGTAACCATAACCACCATGACGTCGCCACTGTACGTTCTCGGTCATCGGTGCCCCAGACTGACCGACGGCCTGACCAACAACAGCCTGATTGACGAGCGGCGCTGCAGCGGCCGGCAACGACATCGAAACGGCGGTGGCGCCAACAAGGACGGCAGCCGTAAGGGATTTCATGGATCGCATATTGAAATTGCTCCTGATTTCTCAACTGGGAGTATCGACAACCAGCAGTCCGGAGCGTCGTTCCATCTCGAAAGTTCCAGCCGCTGCGTCAAATCTGCGCAGAAATGGCTAGACGACGATGCTCAACCGCTTCGCGGCGCGCGTGATGCCGGTGTAGAGCCAGCGCGCGCGGCTGTCCTGAAAGGCGAAGCTCTCGTCGAACAGCACCACGTCGTCCCATTGCGAGCCCTGGCTCTTGTGGACGGTCAGCACGTAACCGTAGTCGAACTCGTCATAGGGTTTGCGCTGATCCCATGGCAGCGTCTCGACGCCGCCGGTGAAGCAGTCCGCGCGCACCGAGACTTTGGTGACCTTGCCGCCGAAATCTTCGTCCGGCATGAGGCGCATGGTGACGATGGCGGATTTCGACGTCGCCCGCGCACGAACGCGCCACAGACCGCCGTTGAAAAGCGCTTTCTTGCGGTTGTTGCGCAGGCAGACCAGCTTGTCGTCGGCGACTGGGAGGGGATCGGTAAGACCGAGCTTTTCACGAACGCGCAGATTATAGGCCCGGCGTGTATTGTTGCGGCCGACCAGCACCTGATCGGCGGCCATCACACGTTCCGGGTCGAGCGATTTTCGCGATACCACCTCGCTGTCGCCGAATGTGCCGAGTGAAAGCGATCGGCCCTCGCGGACATCCATCGACATCCTCACGATCGGATCATGCTCGGCCTGGCGATGCACTTCGGTGAGCATGGCATCGGGTTCGGTTTCGGTGAAAAAACCGCCGCCCTGGATCGGCGGCAGCTGGGCGGGATCGCCGAGCACCAGCAACGGGCAGTCAAACGACAGTAGGTCGCGGCCGAGCTCGGCGTCGACCATCGAACATTCGTCGACGATGATCAGCTTGGCCTTGGAGGCCGGTGCATCGTCCCACAATTCGAAATTGGGCGTCTCTTCGCCGCTCTCGCGGGCACGATAGATCAGCGAATGGATGGTGGAGGCTTCGTGGCAGCCTTTGTTGCGCATCACCAAAGCGGCTTTGCCGGTGAAGGCGGCGAATTTCACCTCGCCATCGACGTCCTCGGCGATATGACGGGCTAGCGTAGTCTTGCCGGTGCCCGCGAAGCCGAACAGGCGGAACACCTGCGGCGTGCCATTCTGGCCGGGCTTGGCCTTCAGCCAATCGCCCACAGCTTTCAGCGCGGCGTCCTGATGCGGGGTGAAATTGGTCATGGGATCTCGGCAACGTGGCCGGCAAGGCGGCGACTCGGTGAGAGAAGCTAACGATTCGCGCGCCGGGTGCAAGCCGGCCTGTCCATAGGGCAATATGCCCGCAAGAGCGGCTTGCCCGACGGCGTTCGATGTTTCAGTTATGGAAGGCAAGTGAGGAGACGGTTTTGGAACGCAGACTGCTGCAAATCACGCTGGCGATCGTCGGCCTCGTCGCCATGCTGTTCGGCCTCACCGGTCTGTTGTTCGGCACCAGCCTGTCGGGCGTCAATCTCGGCGTCACGATGGAAGGCTATGTCCGCTTCATCAAGGGCGTGTTGATCGCGGCCGGGCTGATCTACTGGTCGGCCATTCCGCAGATCGAAAAACGCGGCGAGCGTATCGCGGTGGTCACGTTCATTCTGGTGTTCGGCGCCATCGGTCGCCTGCTCGCAGTGGTCGGCCACGGCTTCCCGACGGTGGGGCTGGTGTTGAGCCTGGCCGGCGAGTTGATCGTCGTGCCCGTGATATGGCTTTGGCATCGCCGCTTCGTGCGGCACGGGGCGAAGGCGTGAAGCGTATCGGCGTCTGGGTGATCTATATCGTCGGCGCGCTGTCGGTCGGCTATCTCGCGCTGTTCGCCTATCAGATGTGGCGCAAGCCGGACCTGACACCCGGCGATCCCATCAAGATTTTCCGCAAGCAGGATGCGCCGAGCTATTCGTAGCCGCGAACTCGACCTGTCGTTGCCCGGCTTGACCGGGCAACCCGGTAGACACTGGCAGTTGCCATAGAACGGAAAAGCTTGCGTGTACTGGATCGCCCGCTTTCGCGGGCGATGACACTGAAAGGCGTTGGTTAGGTAGACTAAGCCGCGCCCATCATCCCACGATAATCGCCGGTGCCTGCACCGGCCGGGGTGATCGGCAGACCGCCATCGGCATATTCGTTCAGCTTGTTGCGCAGGGTGCGGATCGAGATGCCGAGAATATTCGCCGCATGGGTGCGGTTGCCAAGGCAGTGCTTCAGCGTTTCCAGAATGAGATCGCGCTCGACATCCGCAACCGTGCGGCCGACCAGCGCGCGCGTCACCGTCTCGGCCGCCATCGTCGCGTGGGCGACCGCCGGCGAGGTCTTGGCGAGATCGAGGCGATCGCCATCCGGCGTCAGAATGGCATCGGCGCCGATCTCGTCACCGGACGACATCAGCACCGAGCGATGAATGGTATTCTCGAGCTCGCGCACATTGCCTTGCCAGCGATTGCCGGTCAGCACGCGGCGCGCTTCCGTCGAGAGCGGCCGCACCGGCACGCCATTGGCCTGGGCATATTTCTTGGCGAAATGCTGGGCCAGTTCGAGAATGTCCGCCGGGCGATCGCGCAGTGCCGGGATCTTGAGATTGACGACGTTGAGGCGAAACAGCAGATCCTCGCGGAAGGTGCCGGCCTTCACGGCTTCGGACAGATTGCGGTTCGACGTCGCGATGATGCGGATATCCACCGGCACCGGCTTGGTGCCGCCGACGCGATCGATGACGCGTTCTTGGATCGCGCGCAGCAGCTTCGACTGCAGCCGCACGTCCATTTCCGAGATTTCGTCCAGCAGCAAGGTGCCGCCGGTGGCCTCTTCGAATTTGCCGATGCGGCGCGCGACGGCGCCGGTGAACGCGCCTTTCTCATGGCCGAACAATTCGGATTCCAGAAGATGCTCGGGGATTGCCGCGCAGTTGATGGAGATGAACGGCTTCTTCGCGCGGTTGGAGCGGCTGTGCACGTAGCGCGCCAGAACTTCCTTGCCGGTGCCGCTCTCGCCGGTGACCATGACCGAGGCATCGGAGCCTGCGATCTGTTGCGCCAGCTTCACCACCTTGCCCATCGCCTCGTCGCGGAAAATCAGGTCGCGCGAGTCGTTGGCGACGGCGGCCAGCACGGCTGCGATCAGCTCCGGCTCCGGCGGCAGAGGGATGTACTCCTTGGCGCCGGCATGGATCGCGGCGACAGCGGCGCGCGCGTCGTTGGTGATGCCGCAGGCGACGATCGGCACATGGATATGCTCTGCCTCGAGTCGCATCACCAGATCGCGGATGTCGAGCGCGACATCGACCAGCAGCAGGTCGGCGCCTTTGCCCGATCGCAGCACGTTCATGCCCTGGTCGAGGGTTTCCGCATGCACCACCGAGGCGCCGTTATCCATCGCGATCTTGGTCGCGGTGGTGAGCTGGCCCTTCAATGTGCCGATGATGAGAAGCCGCATGGTGATCTCCTGTAATCCTTGATCGCGCCATGGACGGCGCGCAACATCGGTTAGTTATCGGCCTTGATGATTTCGGTCATGGTGACGCCGAGCTTTTCCTCGACCAGCACCACTTCGCCGCGCGCCACGAGGCGGTTGTTCACATAGATGTCGATGGCTTCGCCGACGCGGCGGTCGAGTTCGAGCACGGTGCCGGGCCCGAGCTTCAGCAACTCGCCGACGCCCATCTTCGAGCGTCCGAGCACGGCCGAGACCTGCACCGGCACGTCGAACACAGCTTCCAGATCGGCGGCAATCCGCGTGACGTTCTCCTCGTCGGCATAGCCGACGTCGCCGGTCACCATCTGATCGGGAGCGTTGAGATCGGGCAGCGGCACCTGGGGATCGTTCATGGTTCAGTCCTCATGGCTGTTCAAGCCGTATTGCGTGACGCCATGTAGCGTCCGACAAGTTCATTGATTTTGGCATCGATGGATGCGCGCTCCAGGACCATGCCGCCATCGGCCCATTCGATCTTGCAGTCGCCATTGGCGATATCGGGTTCGGCGAGAATGACGAGGCGTCCCGCAAAGCCGCTTTGCTTGGCCTGCTTTTCGATCTTGTCGCGCGCTTCGTCGTACAGCGCGTCATTGATGCGGATCACAAGATGCGGGGTTGCGACCAGATGGCGGAAGCAGTCATGCACCAGCGCCATGACCTCGGTGAGCGGCTCGCGCGCCATCAACTCGCTGCACAACTGCCGTGCCACGGCGACGGCGACATCCACCGCCTCTGTTTCCATTTTGTCTTCGATGCCGGCAACGCGCTGAGCGACGGTCGATGCCGCGATGCCGATCTGCTCGAGCGCGAGTGCCATACGGCGGTCCGCTTCGACAGTAGCCTCGCGCTGTGCGGCGTCGAAGCCGGCGCGATAGGCATGGGCCTCGGCATTGGCGATCTTTTCCGCCATTTCCGCAGGCGTGATCACCGGCGCGCGGCCGCGATCCGGCGCTGCGAAATCGGTATCGAACAGAAATTTGGCGGGCGCAGCCATCAATACACCAGTTCGTCGTCGGCACGGTTCTTGGTCAGGACGATCTCGCCCTTGGCGGCGAGGTCCTTGGCGAGATTGACGAGCAGCGCCTGCGCTTCGTCGACGTCACGCAGGCGGACCGGGCCGAGCGCGGCCATGTCGTCGGTCAGCATCTTGGCGGCACGCGACGACATGTTGCCCATGAAGAAGGCGCGAACCTCCTCATTGGCGCTCTTCAGCGCGATGCCGAGCTTGTCCTTGTCGATATTGCGCATCAGCGTCTGCGCCGATCCGGCATCCAGCTTGATCAGATCGTCGAAGGTGAACATAAGCGCCTTAATGCGCTCGGCCGCCTCGCGGTTGTCCTCTTCCAGCGAGGTGATGAAGCGGGTCTCGGTCTGGCGGTCGAAATTATTGAAGATCTCGGCCATGACTTCATGGGCATCGCGGCGACGGGTTTGCGACAGGTTCGACATGAATTCGACCCGCAGCGTCTGCTCGACGCGTTCGATCACTTCCTTCTGCA
>SDZE01000132.1 GCA_004173095.1 Bradyrhizobiaceae bacterium | reverse complement strand
GTGCTGATCGGCCTGCATCGCCAGAGCAAGCTCGGCCTGCTCGAAGCCATCCTGCGGCTGCCGCGTGCGCGCGCGTCTGAACTGGCCGTGCGCGAGCGCGCTGCCGAACTGGTTCGTCTCGTCGGCCTCGACGCCCGCGCCCATGAACTCGCCGGCTCGCTGTCCTACGGCGAGCAACGTCTGGTCGGCGTCGCACTGGCGCTCGCGGCGCAGCCGAAGATGCTGCTGATGGACGAGCCGGTGTCCGGCATGAACGCCTCGGAAACCCACACATTCGTGCAACTGATCCGCCGCATCCGCGACAGCGGCGTGACCATTCTGCTCGTCGAGCACGACATGCCGATGGTGATGAGCGTATCGGACCGCATCGTCGTGCTGAATTACGGCCGCATCATCGCCGAAGGGCCGCCCGAAGAGATCCGGACCAATCCGGCCGTCATCGAGGCCTATCTCGGCCAGAGCGCCAAGGACGTGGTGAAGGAGGTCGCAGCCCATGCTTGAGATCCGCGACATTGTTTGCGCCTATGGCCAGGTCACCGCCCTCAAGGGCATCTCGCTATCGGTCAAGGCCGGGCAACTCGTCGCCTTGATCGGCGCCAACGGCGCCGGCAAGAGCACGACGCTGCGTGCGATCTCCGGCCTGGTGCCGTCGCGCTCGGGACAGATGATGTTCGATGGCGATGACATCACCGGCGTTGGTCCGCAGCGGGTGCTCACCAAAGGCATCGCGCATTGTCCGGAAGGCCGTCGCGTCTTCCCGCATATGACGGTGGCCGAAAATCTCGACATGGGCGCCTATCTGCGCACGGATACCAGCGAAGTCGCCGTGGACCGTGATCGCATCTACGGCGAATTCCCGCGCCTTGCCGAGCGCCGCAAGCAAGCCGCCGGTACGCTGTCCGGCGGCGAACAGCAGATGCTGGCGATCGGCCGTGCATTGATGTCGCGCCCGCGCCTGGTGATGTTCGACGAACCGTCGCTCGGTCTCGCGCCGAACATCGTCGAGCGCACCTTCGCGATCATCCGCGCCATCCGCGACAGCGGCACCACGGTGCTGCTGGTCGAGCAGAATGCCTTTGCAGCCCTGGAGATGTGCGACCACGCCTATCTGCTGGAATCCGGCCGCGTGGTGCTGTCGGGCGGCGGCGCCGAGCTGATTGCCAACGAACATGTGCGACGCGCCTATCTTGGCGGATAGCGGCCGCTGGGTCGCCGTCTGCTCGCGCGAACAGCTCGCCGCCCGGCGGATCATCTGCGCCACCGTGGCCGGCCTCGGAATCCTGGTCGTCCAGGACGGCGATACGGTCGTTGCCTGCGAACGCGCCTGCCCGCACGAGCAGGCGGATCTCTCCCGCGGCCATCTGAGCGGCGGCCGGCTGCATTGCCCGCACCACCGCGCCTCGTTCAGTTTAGACACCGGGGACGTGTCCCCGGGCTGGCCCTGCCGCCCGCTGCGACGTTTCGGCGTTCGTCTCGACGCGACCGATGTCTGGATCGATACCCACAGTATCGCGGAGTTGCTTTGAACGAAGATGTTCCGGCATAAGGGACACCTTGCGCCGGGATCCCAACTCTCATGATGACGTTGCGACAGGTCGAAGTCATTCGCGCGGTGATGGTCACAGGCACCATCGGCGGCGCAGCCAAGCTGCTCAACGTGTCGGCGCCGGGCATCAGCCGATTGGTAAAATATACCGAAAAATCGCTCGGCGTTCGCTTTTTCCAGCGCCAGAATGGGCGTTATTTCCCGACACCGGAAGCCCAGAACATCTTCGAGCAGATCAACGGCGTCTACAAGAAGGTCGACGATCTCAGCGAGACCATCTCCAACATCGGACGCGGGGCGCTGTCGGAGCTGCGCATCGGCTCGGTGCCGTCGATCTCGCAGATCATGGTGCCGCGTGCCATCGAACAGGTACGACGGCGCTATCCGCTGCTACGTATCGACATCAACATCCTGAAGCTTGAGGAAGCCATCGACTACCTGCTGCTCGATCGCGGCGAATGCGTCGCCATGAGTTATCGACTCGAACATCCCGGCCTCGACTTCCTGCCGTTAGCTTCGGGCGAACTGTTCTGCATCGTGCCGCAAGGGCATAAGCTTTCTGGCCGCAAACAGGTCTCGGCGAAGGAAATCATCGATTACCCGCTGATCGGTATCGATCCGAACGACCCGTACGGCCGGATCATGGCCGAGATCTTCGCGCGCAATCAACTTCAATACGACATCACCATCCGTGCCCGCTTCGGCACCACGGTCTGCGCATTGGTGAAAGCCGGGCTGGGCATTGCCGTCATCGATCAGTTCACCGTCGCTCATGGCGGCTATCCCGGCGTGGACATCATCCGCATCGTGGAGCCGACGCGGTTCGACACCTATGTGGCCGTCAAACGCGGCGTGCCACTGTCGCTTCACACCGAGCACTTCATCGCTTGCCTGCGCGCCGAAATGCAGGCCATCAATCCCGCCAAGACCGCAATTGCAAAGCCCGCGACGCGCCGCCGGAAAAAGTAACATCATGTTACGTTCGGGGCATAAATGGGTAATTGTGTTAGATGGCCGGCGCGCTATCCTGCCGCCGGTTGCTTGATCAACTCGCCGGATCCGGATCTCGACATTCGCATGACCGCTGTTTTGACCCCCACACCGACCGTCGGCCGCTTCCTCACGGGCCTGCTCGGCGCTCCCATTGCCCACTCGGCATCGCCAGCGATGCATGAACGGGCCGCGGATGCGCTTGGAGTCCGCTGCCACTATCATCTCATCGAAATTGCCGGGGCGGGCCCCGATCAGTTGCGTGCCGCTCTGGACGGTATCCGTCGTCTCGGCTTTGCTGGCATCAACGTCACCTTCCCGTACAAGGAAGCCGTCGTCGATCTGCTTGACGACCTGTCACCCGGTGCCCGCGCCATCGGCGCAGTCAACACCGTGGTCTCGCGTGGCGGCCGCCTCACCGGCCACAACACCGATACCACCGGCTTTGCGCGCGCGGCCCGTGATCTGGTTACCGGATCGAGCCATGGGCCGGTCGCCGTAATCGGCACGGGCGGTGTCGGCAAGGCCATCGCCTTTGCACTGGCGGATCTGGGCGTCTCCGACATCCGCGTCTTCGACACGGATGTCGCCAAGGCTGATCAACTCGTTGCGCAGTTGCAGCACAGGCAAGCCATCCGCCGCGCGGCGACCGTTGCCGATGCCCTCGACGGCGCCGTCGGCTTGGTCAACGGCACGCCGATCGGCATGGTGCCGAACCGCGGCACGCCGGTACCGGACAGCTTGCTCCATGCCGGGCTGTGGGTCGCCGACGCCGTTTACTCGCCGCTGTGGACCCCATTGCTGAATGCCGCCAAGGCCACGGGCGCTCAGGTCATGACCGGTCGCGATCTTGCGATCTATCAGGCGGCCGACGCCTTCGAACTGTTCACCGGCATGGCTCCATCGGCCGCCGAAATGGGAATTGCGTTCGACGACGCCATGCGCAAGAGGTATCCGCCCAACGCAGCCTAACCACCCGATAAGCGGTCATCCATAAGGCCGCAGCGACAATCGCGTTCAAAAACACACATTGGAGGAAATCATGAAGCCTACCGTCCTGGCGAGCATTCTCATTGCCGCCGTTTTCGCCACCCCTGCATCCGCGCAAAGTATCAAGCTTGCCAACGTCGCCGAGCTCTCCGGCGGCGGCGCCACCGTCGGCACCAACTGGAAGAACGGCATCGACCTCGCCATCGAGGAGATCAATGCCAAGGGCGGCGTGCTCGGCCGCAAGCTCGAAGTCACCCACGCCGACTCACAGTCCAATCCCGGCGTGGCGCGCGCGCAGGTGCAGAAAGCGCTCGACAACGAGCCTTACGTTCTGCTTGGGCCCGGCTATTCCGGATCGGTGAAAGTCACCGCCCCGCTCGCCGCCGAAGCCGGCATCGCGCAAATCATGGGTGGCGAGGCCGCCGAACTCACCCAGGCCGGCAACAAGTTTCTGTTCCGCACCTCGTTCGGCCAGCAGTCGTCGATGCCGAAGGTCGCCAAATACATCAACGATGAACTGAAGGCGAAATCGGTCGCTATCGTCTGGGTCAATAACGACTTCGGCAAAGGCGGGCGCGATTCCATCACCAAGGAATTCGCCAAGTACAACATCAAGGTCGCCGCCGACCTCTCGACCGAAGCGGGCCAGGCCGACTTCGCCGCCGATGTCAGCAAGATCAAGTCGGCCGCGCCGGACGCCGTGTTCGTCTATGTCAACGAGGAAGAAAGCGCGCGCATCCTCAAAGAACTGAAGCGACAGGGCGTGACGGTGCCGCTGGTCGGCGAAACCACGCTGGTCGGCCAGAAGGTCGTCGAACTGGCCGGCGACGCGGCCAACGGTGCCCGCGGCCATGTCGGCCTCACCACCGATGCCCCGGTCGAGCTGATCAAGGCGTTCCGCGAGAAGTTCGTGAAGAAGTACAACTACGTCCCCGACCATAACGGCCTCAAGGGCTGGCTCGCGATCTACATGATCAAGGCCACCACCGAGAAGATGGGTAAGGTCGACAGCAAGGGCTTCGCCGACGCGCTGCACGGCTTCACCATCACCGCCGCCAAGGAGCCTGGCATCCTGATGGACGCCACCTTCGACGCCAATGGCGACATCGACCGCCAGGGCTTTTTGGTCGAGATCGTCGAAGGCAAGCAGGTGGTGAAGCAGGTGCTGCCGAAGCTGAGCAACTAAGGACGCTCTGTCCTAACCTCTCCCCGCCTGCGGGGAGAGGTCGTCCGGCGAAGCCGGGCGGGTGAGGGGGAGCGTCCACAAGCTCCGGCGTTTGCGGAGGCTCCCCCTCACCCCGCCCTCTCCCCGCAAGCGGAGCGAGGGAGCGCACGGCCGGTGCAAAACACGACGAAGCCTTCACTGCGCTACTCACGCAGGACGAGAGACACACCATGTCCAACCTCCTCGATCTCCTCATTGCCGGGCTCGCCACGGGCGCCATCTACGCCATCGTCGCGGTCGGCTTCACGCTGTTGTGGCAGACCTCGCAGACCATCAATTTCGCGCAGGGCGAGTTCGTCATGCTGCCGGCCTTCCTGATGCTCGGAGCGATAAATGCCGGCGCGCCGTTCTGGCTCGCCATCGTCATCGGCATTCTGCTGTCGATGCTGTTGCTCGGCCTCGCCTTCAAGATGCTGCTGGTCGATCCGATGCTCCGCCATGGCGTGCTGCCGCTGGCGATCGCCACCATGGCGCTGGCGATCGGCATCAAGGAATCCGCCAAGCAGTTCTACAGCGCCGAAGCCTCGCCCTTCCCGTCCATCGTGCCGGCCGGCGA
>SDZE01000294.1 GCA_004173095.1 Bradyrhizobiaceae bacterium | reverse complement strand
TTGCGTGGCGCAGGCTCGGGGAGTTCGCCACTGTCCGGCATCAGATCGATGCCGATATTGGCCAGCCGCACCCGCGCTTCGGCCGCGAGGAATTTCACATATTCCGATAACAGCAAACGCAGCGTGGTGCCACTGGTCCACCAGGCTTCGTCGCGCCAGCGCTCCCCGATGACGGAGAACGGGATCAGCTCCACATCCGGCAGTTCATGCGACAGTTCAACCAGCGCGCGCGGCATGTGATAGTTCGAGGTCACCACCACCAGTGAATGGAAGCCCTGCTTGCGGACCCAGCGCCGGGTTTCAACGGCATTGCCGCGCGTATCGGTAGCGCTGCGATCGAGATCGACGCAGCACAGCAGCAGCCGCTGGTCGTTATTGTCAGGCAGCGAGCGCTGGATGTTGCCGATGCCATTGGTCGGATGCACGCCGGAGATCAGCAAGCGCTTGCCGAAGCCATTGGCAAGCAGATCCAGCGCATCCGCGACGCGCGACGATCCGCCGGTGAGAACGACGATGCCATCGGCCTTGGTGGCCGGCGTGACGTCACCGTTACGCAGTTGCGACAGGAACGCGACGAAGCCGACCAGTCCGGCCATGAACGAGATCGCGATCGCGCCCACGACGGCAGCACGGATCAGTCGCCGCTTCGGCAGCGGTTGCCGGGGCGCATCGTCGATCTGGTTCTGGTCGTCCAACAGGGTCATCGTCGTGGTGCAGTGCCTTGCGATCCCGATTTTAAGCTTGTTTCGATGCCTTGGCGATGCTTCGGCAGCAGCATCGATGGCGGTCGGCGTCAGTCGATTTCATTGAGCGTTGCAAACAGCGTCCGCCGCGATGCCGCGGCCGTGATGGCTGCAATCACCAGCGCCTGCGCCGCCAGAATGAGGTAGCCCGACGGCCGCAACGAGAAGGTGCCCAGCAGCGCTGCGAACTGATCACCCACCGCGGTGCCGGAGAACCAGCTCGCGATCGACTCCGAGAAGCCGAACATCAGCATGGCGATGCCGCCACCGATCACACCGCCCTGCAGACCGAGGCGCAGGAAATGACGGAAGAAGCGATTGGCGATGAAGCGATCGCCGGCGCCGACGAAATGCAGCACTTCGACAATCGGCTTGTTCGCCGCCATCGCACCGCGGGTCGCGAATGATACGGATATAATGGTGGCTACGGTCACCAGCGCAAGGATGCCGATGCCGGCCAGCACCACGGCGGAGGTCATGGAGCGCATCCGCTCGACCCAGGCGCGGTGGTCATCGACGGTCGCGCCCGGCGCCGCTTGCGCCACCCGCCCGCGCAGGCCGACGATGTCGAGCACCGTGCCGGGCGTTACCCGCGCCACGATCACGCGCGGCACCGGCAGATCGTCGAGCGACAATCCGGTGCCGAGCCATGGTTCCAGCAGTTGCGCCGATTGCTCCTTGCTGTAGGGCTGCACCTCGACGATGCCGGGCTGACCACGCACCGCTTCCGCCGCCGCCTGCGCATCGCGCTCGAGATTGCGGCCGGCGACCGGCTTTACCTGAATGGTGATTTCGCTCGCGACTTCCGACTGCCATTCGGAGGCGGATGCGCTGATCAGCAGAACGGCGCCCGACGTGATCGAGGCCAGAAACGTCATGATGGCCACAACGGCGACCAGCGCCCGACCGGCGATCTGGCCGCTCGGCACGATCGGCGACGCATTGCGCGCCTTCGCCGGAACCTGGGGGCGTTCCTGCCCCAGATCCATCAGCGGTCCCTGCTCGTCGCCCATCCTGCTCACGCGTGTTGCCTATTCATACATATGCAGCCGACCCTGATGCAGCACCATGCGACGCGCGTCGTATTGGTCCATCAGGGTGATGTCGTGGGTCGCGATGATCACGGCGGTGCCGGATTTGTTGAGTTCGATGAACAAACGAAGCAGGCGACGACCGAGCGTCGGATCGACGTTGCCGGTCGGCTCGTCGGCCAGCAGCAATTGCGGCCGCGCGATCACCGCGCGTGCGATCGCGGCGCGCTGCTTTTCACCGCCGGAGAGAATCGGCGGCAGCGCATCCATGCGCTCGCCGAGTCCGACCCATTTCAACAGATCGATCACCTCGCGGCGATAGCTGGCTTCGTCGCGGCCCATCACACGGAACGGCAGCGCGACGTTCTCATAGGTGGTCATGTGATCGAGCAGGCGGAAATCCTGCAGCACGATGCCGATTCGTTTGCGCAGATCCGCGATCTCATCCTTCGCCAGCAGCGAGATGTCCTGACCGAACAGATTGACGAGGCCGCGCGTCGGCCGCAGCGACAGAAACAGCAGGCGCAGCAATGACGTCTTGCCGGCGCCGGACGGGCCAGTCAGGAATTGAAACGAACGCGCAGGTATCTGAAAATTCAGATCGCGCAGGATTTCCGGACCAAGCCCGTATCGCAGGCCTACATTTTCGAACCGGACCACGTGCAGCTCCGTTCGACGGGTTCACTAAAGCCTCAAGATATCGGTCATTTGCTTGTGCGGCCGTTATGGTTTCCGATTCGTTAACGGTCGTCTTGTAGCTTTGCCGCCATGTCATCGGCACTCGGCACCATGCATATCGTCTGTCCCCATTGCGCGACGTCCTACGCCGTCAATCCGGCTGGCTTCGGCGACAACGGCCGCACGGTTCGCTGTGCCCGCTGCAAGGAAACCTGGCTGGCCAAGCCGGAGGATCTGTCGCGACCGCAGCCGGTGATGGCGGTTCATGAACCAGAACCGGAGCCGGATGCGGATCTGAGCGCCTGGGGTGTGACCGAAGACGAGGTGCGCAAACCCGTCGTCCCGGAGGTTGAGAGCCCTCCGATCACCGCCGACTGGCCGGCCGATACCGAAGTTCCATCGCGTACCGAGGACGCCAACTGGACCATCGCCGCGCGCGACGATGACGGATCAGCCAGTGAGAGCCGTCCCGCTCGCTTTACCAGGCTCCGCAAGCTTGCCCCAAAGCTCCCGCATAGCGGCCTCACCAAATCGCACGTTTTACCCGTGTTGACCGCGGCAATGGCGGCATTTGCGGTCGCCATTTTGATATGGCGGGTCGATATCGTGAAGCTGATGCCGCAGACAGCCGCTTTTTACCAGGCGTTCGGTCTCGATGTGAATGTCCGTGGCCTGGCTTTCAAGGACGTCAAAGTCACCACCGAAACTGTCGATGGCAAGCCGGTGATGCTGATCGAAGGCTATGTTGTGTCTGAAACCCGGGTGCCAACCGCCATGCCGCGGTTGCGTTTTGTGGTCAGGGATGAAAAAGGCACGGAAATCTACGCCTGGAGCGCCGTGCTGGAGCAGCCTGGTCTCAATCCCGGTGACAAAACCTGGTTCAAGTCCCGCCTGGCCTCGCCGCCGGCGGACGGCCGCAGCATCGATGTGCGCTTCTTCAACAAGCGCGACGTCGCCGGCGCGTAGAGCATGATTTCGAAAAGCGTTGTCGGGTTTTCGGATAAGATCATGCGCCACCACAGAAAAAGTGTTTGAGGAACAACGATGTCGCGGATCCTGATCGCGGATGACGAAGAGCCGCTACGCCTGCTCGTCGGGCGCGCCATCAGCATGGACGGCCACGAGATCGTCACCGCCGAGGACGGCGCGGAAGCCCTTGAAATCCTGACGGAACAGCAAGGTCGCTTCGATCTACTGCTGACCGACATCAAAATGCCGATCATGGACGGCATCGCCTTGGCCCTTGCCGCTGCACGCGATTTTCCGGATCTGACGATTTTGCTGATGACCGGCTATGCCGACCAGCGCGAGCGCGCGACCGGGTTGAACGCCATCGTTCATGACGTGATCACCAAGCCGTTTTCCGTCGCCGATATCCGCACGGCTGTCGCAGACGCGCTGGCGTCCCGCAAAACCGCCTGAAATATCCGACCTTTTTGCTAAACGACGGACCAAAGCATGACTGATGCCGAACTCGAAGCTGCCGGTTGGGCGGTCATGCATGATGACGGATTCATCCAATTGGTCGGGCCGATGTGGCATCGCGAGGTCAGCGGGACCCATGAATTTGCGATCCTGGGCCAGGAAAAGCACCGCAACCGCCGCGGTGTGGTGCAAGGCGGCGCGGTGATGACACTGGCCGACCGCAGCTGTGGCATGGGCGCCCGTGCCGCCGCCGGCGCCGAAGCGCTCGCCACGGTGCAGATGGATACCTATTTCGTCGATGCAGCCCGTATCGGCGATCTCATCGTGTCTCGCCCTCGCGCGATCCGCGTCACCAAGAGCTTGATTTTCATGACGACCGAAGTGTCCGTCGGGGACAATGTGATCGCGACCGCTCACGGCGTGTTCAAAGTGATGCGCGATAATACCGTCGCGGCGCGCCCTGCATCCTGAATGGCATTGCGGGCACAACGTTCAGGCGACGCGGGAACTTTTAGGCGCAGCCAGCCGAATACCGCGTCCTTTCCGGAACGATTATTCGCTCAGCGCTTTATGACCAAGGCAAGACGCGTAATGCAGCGCGGATTGCGCGTGTATCGTTTGTATTGAGAATTGCTTTCGAGCCATGACCTCTTCATTTCGCAATGCCGAAGCCGATTTCAGCCGGGAAAGCGACATCGAAGAATTCGCAGAGGCACGCACCACCGGCGGCGCCGCCGTGGTGCTGGTAGTCGAAGATGATCCTCTGTTACGGATGAATGCCGTCGATATGATCGAGGACGCGGGCTTCGAAGCTCTCGAAGCACCCGATGCCGACGTCGCGATCAGTGTGCTCGAAGCCCGCACCGACATCCGCTTGATCTTCACTGACATCGACATGCCCGGCTCGATGGACGGGCTCGCGCTGGCGCATGCCGTCGCCAATCGCTGGCCTCCTGTGCGCATCATCGCGACGTCAGGCCATTTCAAGGTCAGCGAGACCGATTTGCCTACTGGCGGCAAGTTCATCCCGAAACCTTATCGACAGCACCAACTCGTTGATGTGCTGTCCGGCCTGTCGGCATCCACCTAAGCCTCATTGACCGTGCCCTCCGCCTCCCGGGCGCAAGGTGCCTGACGCATGTTCACGAATCCTAGACCCAACGGGGTCGGGTCGTCGTCTAGTGAACCTCAGCGGCCAGCACTGCTTCGACGCGAATTTCCTCCGTGAGCCGCGCTTTCAGATCCGAAAACGCCGGGCTGGTCTTGACCGTGTAGTGGCGCGGATGCGGCAGATCGACCGCGATGTCCGCCTTGATTCGGCCGGGGCGTGCCGACATCACCACGACACGCGACGCAAGGAAGATCGCTTCCTCGATATCGTGGGTGACGAAGATTACCGTCTTGCGTTCGCGTTCCCAGATGCCGAGCAACAGTTCCTG
>SDZE01000467.1 GCA_004173095.1 Bradyrhizobiaceae bacterium | reverse complement strand
GATATGCACCATGCGATCGTCCGGTACGCCCGCGGCGCGCGCCTTGGCCAGGCTCGTCACCAGAATCGCCGCCGACTGGTTCACCATCGGATTGGCGACCATCAATTTGGTATAGGGCCAGGCGATCAGCCGGTTGTCCGGCGTCGGCGTGGTGATCTCGTCCGGCGTAAACGCCTTCTTGTTCCAGGCTTCCGGATTGGTCGCGGCGACGCCCGCATAACGCGACCACAATTCACCGGATTCGCGATGCGCTTCGCGCGGCGTCTGGCCCCAATGCGCGGCCGACGCGGCTTCGTAGAACGGATAGACGGTGACGGGCTTGTTGACGCCGAGCTTCACCGCCATCGGCTTCTGATAGTTGGAGCCGCGCAACGGCTCCGGTGCATCCTTGGCGAACGGCGTCCATGGCAGATCCACTTTTGCACGCTCGGCCTTGGTCGCCGTGCCCTGCGATTCCGCGCCGGTGATCGCTGCCACCTGCGACTCGCCGCGGGCGATGCGCTGCGCCGCTTCGTGGATATAGCGGATCGGACTCTCGCCGCCGACCGGGCCGTAATAAGCATGTTTTGGCGCGATGCCGAGTTTCTGGCTCAGCTGTTGCTCGGGCGCGGTGTAGCGCCAGCTCAGAAAATTCACGATGTCGAGCGAGTCGATATCTTTCAGCAATGGTGCGCCCGAGTCCTGCTCGGCACGTTGCAGCGCCTTGATCATCAGATCGAGCGGTTCTAGTCCTTGCGTGAGTTCTTTCGGGTGATCGGAGAATTCACCGACGCCGACGATGACGGGAATACGGTCTTCAGGTTGTTCGGTCATTTTTTTGTTCTCTTTCATTCACTCTGAGCCGTTATTGCAAGGCCCACATCTCTCAGCCGTCATTCCGAGGAGGCAAGCGGCGAAGCAATCCAGTCCTTGCTCTTGACCTTTCCGGATTGTTTCGCTGCGCTCACAATGACGGAGTCATTCACTCGCCTGCAAGCCCGTTCAATGCTTCCACCGCCTCGGCAAAGTCCTGCTTGAACTCCTGCACAACTGCCCCGGCCGACTTGACGCTGTCAATCAGGCCGACGCCCTGGCCGACGAAATAGCTGACCA
>SDZE01000269.1 GCA_004173095.1 Bradyrhizobiaceae bacterium | reverse complement strand
TCGGCAAGCTGAAAGGCGCCACCGAGCATCGCTTCGGCACCTATATCTACAACGACCGCATGCAGGTCGCAGCCGGTTCGGCCTCATGGGACGACTGCGCGCTCAATGTCTATTCCACCGTGGTCAGCCGCGCCGGTCCCGACCGCGGCATCCTCGATGCCGGCTCGAAGACGCTAACCCCGGACACCGGCGGGCTCGACGGCTACGGCCTGATCCTCGAACACCCGGAAGCGAAGATCGCGCGCTTCGCCGAAGAGCACGGCTTTCTCGATCTCGCCCGCAGCAACACGCGCCCCAATGTCGGCGATGTCGTCCGCATCGTGCCAAACCATGTCTGCGTCGTCGTCAACATGTTCGACGAAGTGGTGATGGTGCGCGGTGACGAGATTCTGGGCACATTGCCGGTGGCGGCGCGGGGCAAGCTGCGGTGAAGTCCGTGCCTCATCCTGTGGAGCGGCCCCTTGGCCGCGTCTCGCAGGATGGCCACGGAGCGCCAAATCGCGTGGTTCGAGACGCGCGCAATCGCGCTCCTCTCCATGAGGGTCAGAGATTGATCCACCTTAACACGCCCTGCCCCGCTGCTGCACCGGTGGCGAACGAGGCCTGCAGCAGATAGCCCCCGGTGGGCGCTTCCCAGTCCAGCATCTCGCCGGCAACGAACATCCCCGGAAGACGCTTGAGCATCAAGCGGTCATCGATCTCGTCGAACACGATGCCGCCGGCTGAGGAGATGGCGCGGGCGATCGGTGCCACACCGGTCAGCGTCACGGGCACCGCATTGATGAGCGAAGCCAGCTTCTCTGGCGCAAGGGCGGCCAGTTGAATCCTCTCCGCGAACGCCACTTCCTGCAACAGGCCGATGGCCACCGGCGACAGATGCACCGCCTTGCGGATGAAATTCGAGAACGACTGCTTGCCACGCGACGCCGTGAGCTTGCGCGCCAGTTCGCCGGCACCGAGATCGGGGCGCAGGGCGATGTGCAGCACGGCCTTGCCGTCCGCGAATACGGCGTCGCGCAACACCGATGACAACGCGTAGATGCCGCCGCCCTCGATTCCCGATCGCGTGATCATCGCCTCGCCGCGAACGGACTGCGCGCCAAAGGACAGCGCGGTGCCTTTCAAAGGCTGGCCCTCGAAACGATCCTTGAAGATCTCCGACCACGCGACATCGAAGCCGACATTAGCCGGCCGCAGCGGCGCGATGGCGACATCCTTTGCGGCGAGAAGTTCGACCCACGCCCCGTCGGAGCCGAGCTTGGCCCAGCTGGCACCGCCGAGTGCGAGCACCGTCGCTTTCGGCGCGACGAGCCGTTCGCCATCGGGCGTTTCAAACCGCAGCGCGCCATCGGCCGTCCAGCCGGCCCATCGATGGCGAAATGCGAATGTGACGCCGCTCCCGTCGAGCCGCCGCAACCAGGCGCGCAGCAGCGGCGACGCCTTGAAGGCCTCGGGAAACACCCGCCCACTGGAGCCGATGAATGTCGGCTGGCCGAGCCCATCGCTCCAGGCGCGCAGATCGGTCGGCGTAAAGCCATCCACGACTGCCGCAAGCCGCGCTTTCGTCGCGCCATAACGCGTCATGAAATCCGGCAGCGGCTCGCTATGGGTGAGATTGAGCCCACCGCGGCCGGCCATCAGAAACTTGCGGCCGGCCGACGGCATGGAATCATAGACGGTGACGCGCACGCCACCGCGGGCCAGCACCTCGGCCGCCATCAGGCCGGCCGGCCCGGCGCCGATGACGGCCACCTCTGTCGTCAACATATCCGTCATTGTTGCAGCTACCTGTAGGGTGGGCGAAGCGCAGCGTGCCCACCACCACCACGATGTCGGCGGATGCCGGTGGGCACGGCGCTGCGCGCCTTTGCCCACCCTACCGAGCCGCGATCACGGCTGCCAGTATCAGAGCTTCACGCTAAGCCGCTTCGCGGCCTGCTCGACATATTTCTGCGTCTGATGGAAGGCACCGTCGAGCACGCGCGCGTTTGACATGTCGCTGATCTCGGCGAAGTTGGCGGCGACGGTGTCCGCGGTCCATTGGTCCTCGGCAAGATTCTTGCCTTCGCTTTCGAGGATCTTGATCACCGCAAACGAGCCGGCGCCGGCGCCCATGATGGTTTTGGTCGGCGCGTTCTCGCTTAGCATGTATTCCACAGCCGGCGTGATGGCTTCGGGTTTCATCAACTTCAGCGCTTCGGCGGGCAGCAGTTCCTCCGTCATGCGCGTTGCGGCGGTGGGCGACACGATGTTGACGCGGATGTCGGTCTTGCGCCCCTCTTCCGCCAGCACATTCATCAGGCCAACCATCCCGGTTTTGGCGGCGCCGTAATTGGCCTGGCCGAAATTGCCATAGAGGCCGGAGGATGAAGTAGTCAGCACGATGCGACCGTAGTTGCGCGCGCGCATACCGTCCCACACGGCCTTGCAGCAATAGAAGGTGCCGACCAGATGCACATCCAGTACCTTCATGAAGTCGGCGACCTCCATCTTGCCGAACGACTTGTCGCGGAGGATTCCGGCATTGGCGCAGAGCACATCCACACTGCCCCACTCTTTCGTGGCCTTCTCGACCATTGCAGTGACCTGGTCGAAATTCGAGACATCGGCGCCGTCAGCCATCGCCGTGCCACCCGATGCACGGATCTCCTCGACCACGGTTTCAGCAGCCGTCAGTGAGCTACCGGTGCCATCGCGTGCCCCGCCAAAGTCGTTGACGACGACTTTGGCGCCAAGCTTGGCAAGGCCGAGGGCATGGGCACGGCCGAGGCCATTGCCGGCACCGGTGACGATCGCAACGCGGCCGTCAAAGCGAATGGTCATGATACGTGCTCCTCAATTGAAATAGACAAGGCCGAGCCAGTCGGCGACCAGCGCCGGCTTGTCCTCGCCTTCGATCTCGACCGTGGCCGATGTACGGGTGAACAGCTCATTCGGCTTGCGCAGCGTGGCTTCAGTCAACACGAAGCGGCCGCGTACCCGCGCGCCGGACTTCACCGGCGAAATGAAGCGGATCTTGTCGGTGCCGTAATTCACGCCCATGGCGACATCGGCCAGTTTCGGCAATGCTTCATACGAGAACACCGACAGCAGCGACATGGTGAGAAAGCCATGCGCGATCGTGGTGCCGAACGGCGTCTCGCGGGCACGGGCGGGATCGACGTGAATGAACTGATGATCCTCGGTGGCGGCAGCGAAGGCATCGATGCGGGCCTGATCGACCAGATGCCAGTGCGAGATGCCGACTTCCTTGCCGACCATGGCGATATATTCGTCCCGTCCAATCATCGTGTTCGGTATTCCCATCTTGTTTGCGGGCGCAGATTCCACAAAGCGGTGGTCGCTGCCAAGCCCTTGACGTGCACCTTTCGGCCTAGCCACCGCCGACGCTGGAACCGCCGCGCAGTTGCGGGAAATCCTCTTCCTTGAATTCGATGCCGCGCAGAGCGTCGCTGCGATCATTCTCGTGTTCGAGCCGGCGCAGATGGACGCGGCGGATCTTGCCGGAAATCGTCTTCGGCAGTTCGGTGACGAATTCGATCCGGCGGATGCGCTTGAACGGCGCGAGACGCTCCTGCAGATGTGTATAGATCGACAGCGCGGTGTCCGCATCCGGCTTGGCACTGCCCACCAGCATCACATAGGCCTTGGGGATCGCCAGACGGATCGGATCGGGGCTCGGCACGATGGCGGCTTCCGCCACCGCGTCGTGTTCGATCAGGATGCTTTCGAGCTCGAACGGACTGATGCGATAATCCGAGGACTTGAACACGTCATCGGCGCGGCCGACGAAGGTGAGATAGCCGTCGTCATCAAGGAACACGACATCGCCGCTGCGATAGATGTCGCCGCTGGCGCCGGTGACACCGCCCTCTTCGCTCTGATAGCCCTGCATCAGGCCGGCCGGCCGATCGATGCCAAGCACCAGACCGACCTCGCCCTCTTTGGCCGGTTGTCCGTCGGCATCGATCACGCGCACCTTGTAGCCCGGCAACGGACGGCCCATCGAGCCAACCTTCACCGGTTGCCCCGGTGAATTGCCGGCGAGCGCCGTGGTCTCGGTCTGGCCATAGCCGTCGCGAATGGTCAGCCCCCACGCGGCTTTCACCTGTTCGATCACTTCCGGATTGAGCGGCTCGCCGGCGCCGCAGACTTCGCGCAGCGCGACCTTCGTGTCGGCAAGCTTTTCCTGAATGAACAGCCGCCATACGGTCGGCGGCGCGCAGAGCGTCGTGACGCAGCAGCGTGCGATGGTGGCGAGCAAGGTCTTCGCATCAAACCGCGGCTGGTTGACCACGAACACGGTGGCGCCGGCATTCCAGGGCGCGAAGAAGCAACTCCAGGCGTGCTTGGCCCACCCGGGCGAGGAAATGTTGAGATGGATGTCGCCGGGCTGCAGGCCGATCCAGTACATCGTCGAGAGCCCGCCGACCGGATAACTGCGCTGGCTGTGCCGCACCAGTTTCGGCTTCGCTGTGGTGCCGGACGTAAAATAGAGGAGCATCGGATCGTCGGCCCTGGTCGGACCATCCGGCGTGAAAGTGTCGGGGAATTCGGACGCTGTCTCGAAGCCGAGCCAGCCATCGTGCGCGGATGCCGCATTGACGACGATCTGGCCGATGCCTGCCGTTTTCAAGCCGTCGAACTTGGCGACCTGATCTTCGGATGCGACAACGAGTTTCGCTTTGCCGCGATCGAGGCGATCCTGCAATTCATCGGATGTCAGCAGTGTCGTCGCGGGGATGATGACGACGCCGAGCTTGATCGCTGCCAGCATGGTCTCCCACAGCGGCACGACATTGCCGAGCAGCAGCAACAGATGATCACCGCGCTTCAATCCCTGCGCCCGCAGGAAGTTTGCAACCTGGTTGGAGCGACGCGACAGATCGGCGAAGGAGAGTTTCGTCTCGCTGGCCGTCGCCGCATCGACGATCCACAGCGCCGTCCCATCCCTGCTTGTCGCATCGCGTGCGAGTTCGGCATCGAACCAGTCGAGCGCCCAGTTGAAATCGACGGGATCGGGCCAGCGGAAGCCGGCGACCGCGGTGTTGTAATCGGTGCGATGTTCGAGGAGAAAGGCGCGGGCCTGCTTGAACGTGGTCATGCTTCCTCACCTTGATTTGTATGCGCGCTCTCATCGGCGCTCTACCATTCGTCATGTCCGGCGCATGCCGGGTATCCACGTCTTAGCCGCAAAGCGAACAGGCATGGATGGCCGGGACAAGCCCGGCCATGACGGAGCTTATTTGCCAGCCAGGTTGCGCAGGTGGTTCACGATGCCGGAGAAATCGACACCGCCCTGTCCATCTTTGTCAAAGCTCTCGTAAATGCT
>SDZE01000586.1 GCA_004173095.1 Bradyrhizobiaceae bacterium | reverse complement strand
CGCGGCGGTTGGCGTCCGATGTCGAGATTCTCGAGCACCGTAAGATCGGAGAAGATGCGGCGATCTTCCGGAACGAAACCGAGCCCGAGCCGCGCGATCTCATAGGGTTGGCGGCCCGAGACGTCGTGCCCGTCGAACACGATGTGGCCGGTCGATTGCGTCATCAGGCCCATCACGGCCTTCATGGTGGTGGTCTTGCCGGCACCGTTGCGGCCCATCAGCGCCACCACCTCGCCGCGCCCGACCTCGAGCCCGATATCGTACAGGATCTGCGCAGCTCCGTAGGAGGCGCACAGTCCTTCGACGGTCAGCATCTGCGTGCTCATGACCGGGCCTCCGCCTTGAAGGTCTTGCCGGTGCCGAAATACACTTCCTGCACCTGCGGATTGTCACGGATCGATCTGGCATCGCCATCGGCGATCAGCTTGCCGCGCGCCAGCACGATGATGCGGTCGGCGAAGGCGAATACGACATCCATCGAATGTTCGGTGAACAAGACAGAGATGCCGCGTTCGATCACCAGTCGCTTCACCAGCGCGATCAGGTCATTGCGTTCCTTGGGCGCCATGCCGGCCGTGGGCTCGTCCATCAGCAGCAGCCGCGGCTCGTTGGCGAGTGCAATGGCGAGTTCGACGCGCTTGACGTCGCCATAAGCAAGCTCACGGCTCGGCCGGTCGGCGGCATCCTGCATCCCGACCTGGGCGAGCAGTTCGAGGGCGCGCTCCCGGTGCAGCGCGCGCGCCGGTGTCCACAACCGATAAACCTCGTTGGCATGCGAGATCAGCGCCATCTGGACGTTCTCGATGACGGTCATGGAATTGAACGTCGCCGCCACCTGGAAAGTGCGACCGATTCCGAGCCGCCAGATATCGCGCGGCTTCTTGCCCCTCAACGGCGTGCCCTCGAACATGATCTCGCCGGAGTCCGGCTGCAGCTGGCCGTTGATCATGTTGAAGCAGGTCGATTTGCCGGCGCCATTCGGCCCGATCAAAGCGAGGAATTCGCCGCGCTTGATCGCGAACGAGACGTCGTTGACAGCGCGCACGCCGCCGAACGATTTCGACAACTGACGGATGACGAGATCGCTCATGACGC
>SDZE01000213.1 GCA_004173095.1 Bradyrhizobiaceae bacterium | reverse complement strand
ATGACGACCTTCTGCACTTCCGTCGCACCTTCATAGATGCGCAGCGCGCGGATCTCGCGATACAGCTCCTCCACCTTGACCCCGGACTGCACGCCGAGACCGCCAAACATCTGCACGGCGCGATCGATCACGGTCTGCGCAGCTTCGGTCGCATACATCTTGGCCATCGCCGCTTCACGGGTGATGCGCGGCACGCCCTGATCCTTGGTCCAGGCGGCGCGATAGACCAGCAGAGCCGAAGCATCGATCGACGTCGCCATCTCGGCAAGACCGGCTTGCGTAAGTTGAAGATCACCCAGGGTGTGACCGAACATCTTGCGCGTCACCGAGCGATGCAAGCCTTCGTCGAGCGCGCGGCGACCAAGGCCGAGCGCGGCAGCGCCGACCGTCGAGCGGAACACGTCGAGCGTCGCCATGGCCACCTTGAAGCCCTCGCCCTCCCCGCCGATGCGGTTGGCCAGCGGCACACGGCAATCATTGAAGTGCAGCGTCGCCAGCGGATGCGGCGCGATGACATCGATGCGCTCGCCGATGGTGAAGCCGGGCGTATCGGCATCGACCACGAAAGCACTGATGCCGCGCGCGCCGGCCTCGCCGGTACGGACGAAAACGACATACTGATCGGCAATGCCGCCATTGGAGATCCACGTCTTCAGGCCGTTGATGCGGACGTGATGAGGCCCGTCCGCAACGGCCGTCGTGCTCATGGCGGCGACGTCCGAGCCGGCGTCCGGCTCCGACAGCGCGAAGGCGGCGATGGCTTGGCCTTTGGCGACGCGCGGAAGATAGCGCTGCTTGATCTCGTCCGAGCCGAACAGGCTGATCGGCCCGGTGCCGAGGCCCTGCATGGCGAAGGCGAAATCGGCGAGGCCGTTCTGATAGGCCAGCGTCTCGCGAATCAGGCACAGCGCACGGACGTCGAACTTTTCATACAGCCCGCCGTAAGCCGCGGGCACGGCGGCGCGCAGCCAGCCGGCTTCGCCCATCGCCTTGACTAATTTGCGACAGGTGCCGTCGGTGTCGTGATGATCGACGAGGCCGGCAACGTTATCCGCGGCCCAGCGCGATAGATCCGTCGCTAGCTTGCGATGATGGTCCTCGAAAAACGGCCAGGTGAGAAATGAGGTGTCGGGCATGGCGGGCTCCCTGTCTCGCGCGATACGCAGATTGTTTTAAACCTAAAGAGTTTTCTCACAAGCCCGATCTGTGGACCCGTCTTGCTCCGAAAGCAGTGTCTCCTCTCCCGCGCTTGCTGGGGGGACAGGGTGAGGGCCGTCGCAACTCCGGCGCGCGTGGCTTCCACCACCCCGGCCCTCCCCCGCAAGCGCGGGAGCGGGAGAAAACGGACAACATCAAACCGCTGAAAATTGGTGCTGCATTGCACGAAGGCTAGGCAGCTGTAGACCCTTTAGGTCTAAAACTATCGCTTTTCATATATCTAGGTCGTGCTAGGATTATCACGTCCGATCGTACAGGAGGCCTTTGCATGGCGAACCCACAAGCCCTGACAACCAAGGACGGCCGTTTCGGCTATGAGGCAAAAGGCGATGCGTCGATGACGCCGCTGGTGTTTCTGCACGGGATCGGCGGTGCCGGACGTGGCTGGCGCAACCAGATCGATACATTCGGCGATCGCTACTTCACCATCGGCTGGGACGCGCCGGGTTACGGCGGGTCAAAACAGCTCGACGAGCCCAGCATCCCAAACTTTGCCGCGGCGCTGAGGGATTTTCTCGCTGACATCGGCGCAAAAAAGCCGGTGCTCGTCGGTCACTCCATCGGCGGCATGATCGTGCAGCGCTTCCTGCACGACTATCCCGATCTCGCCGGCGCGGCGGTGCTGGCGCAGACCACGTCGGTGTTCGGCAGTTCAGATGGCGAGTGGCAAAAGAATTTCATCGATGCGCGGCTCGGACCGCTGGATCGCGGCGAGACCATGGTGAGTATGGCGCCGAAGCTCGTTGCCGGCCTGATCGGCGATGATCCAGATCCGCAGGGACTCGAAATTGCGCGCGATTGCATGGCTGCGGTAAGCCCCGATACGTATCGGGCCTCCATGCTGTCGATGATCGGCTTCAATCTCCGCAACGAGATCGCCGACATCAAGGTGCCAACGCTGCTGTTGTCTGGTTCCAAGGACAACAACGCCCCGGCCAAGACCATGGCGAAGATGGCGACCATGGTGCCAGGTGCGACTTATGTGGAGCTCGAAGGCGTCGGCCATCTCGCCAGCTTCGAGCGCCCGCGTGAATTTAACGACGTGATCGCAGATTTCCTCAAGACGTATCACAACCTCTCGGGATCCTCCTCATGAACGCGCCCGCTCCCAAAATCGAAGCTATTGCGCTCGATAAACCGATGTTCGATCCCAAGGCCTATCGCCTCAATGACGAACAGGCCGCCTTGATCACCAAGGCACGCGAACTCGCGCAGACCAATTTCGCGCCGCGCGCATCGAAATGGGATCGCGAAGCCATTTTTCCGATGGAGAATTATCGGGACATGCACAAAGCCGGCTTGCTCGGTATTTCGATCCCAAAAGCCAATGGCGGATCGGGCGCAGACTATCAGACCTATTCGCTGGCCGCCGCCGAGATCGGCCGTTACTGCGGCGCCACGGCGCTGACCTGGAACATGCATGTCTGCTCGACACTATGGTCGGGCCAGCTCGCCGACGACCTTGAGATGGACGCCGAGACCCGCGCCGATCAGGAACACCGCCGCGCCATCCACTACAAGCGGATCGTCGAGGACGGCGCGATCTATGCGCAGCCATTCTCGGAAGGTGGCGCAGCAGCTGCCGGCGGCGTGGCGTTCGGGACCGAAGCAAAGCCCGTCGATGGCGGCTGGATCGTCAACGGCAAGAAGATCTTCGCGTCCCTGTCCGGCTCCGCCAACTACTACGGCGTGCTCTGCACCGAAATCACCGAGGGTGAAAAAGCCTCACGCCGTAACACGCTGTATCTGGCGATCGATTCCACGTCCGAAGGCGTTTCTGTGGTCGGCGAGTGGGATCCGCTCGGCATGCGGGGCACGGTTTCACGCACGCTGATCTTCAAGGACGTGTTTGTCCCTGCCGACTCCGCGCTGATGCCGCGCGGCGTCTACTTCCAGGCGGCGATGCGCTGGCCGCATATGTTCATGACTCTGTCGCCGACCTATATGGGCCTCGCCCAGGCGTCGTATGATTTCACCGTGAAATACCTGCGCGGCGAAGTGCCGGGCATGCCGCCAGTGAAGCGCCGCATGTACCCGACCAAGCAGATCGCGGTAGCGCAGATGCAGGTCAAGCTGGAGCAGATCAAGGGCATCTGGTTCCAGGCCGTGACCGAAGCCTGCGCCAATCCGACCAAAGAGCAGGTGCTGCGCGCCTATGCGTCGCAATTCACCGTGATGGAAGGCGCCAACGAACTCGCAGCATTGGCCATCCGGACCTGCGGCGGTCAGTCGATGCTGAAAACGCTGCCGCTGGAGCGCATCTATCGCGACAGCCGCTGCGGCGCCCTGATGCTGCCCTGGACTGCCGAACTGTGCCTCGACCGCATTGGCCGCGAGGCGCTGTATGAGCCGGGCGAGAAGGACGAGTAAAGACAGACATGGCAAGGGCTCCTCAGCCGTCATTGCGAGGAGCTTTTGCGACGAAGCAATCCAAACTTCGCTTGAGGCTTCTGGATTGCTTCGCTTCGCTCGCAATGACGGCAGTATCGGACAGATCGCCTTGGACCTCTCCAGCCTCATCGCCCGCAACGCTGCGTTCACGCCGGACAAGCCTGCGATCCATTTCGAGGGCGCGACGCTTTCCTATGCCGCGTTCCACGCGCGGATCGAGGCGACGGCGAAGGCGTTGAAGGCAGATTGCGGAGTTGGTCGCGGCGACCGCGTCGCGATCCTCAGCCTGAACCGACCGGACTATCTCGTTCTGCTCTACGCCTGCGCTCGGCTCGGCGCGATCCTGGTGCCGCTGAACTGGCGCCTTGCGGTAGCCGAGCAGCTCTTCATTCTCTCCGATGCGTCGGTGAAAGTGCTGGTGCTGGAACAGGCTTTTGCAGCGATCCTGCCACCACTCGCGACGGAGCTGCCCGACACCCGCGTCGTGGCGCTCGACTTCACGCCGCATGCACCGGCGCAGACCTTCGAGGGACTGCTCGCAAACGCATCGGGCGACGGCAGCAATCCGCATACCGACCTCTCCTGCCCACTGCTGATCGTCTACACGTCGGGCACCACGGGCCGCCCGAAAGGTGCCGTACTGCGCCAGGACGCGCTGTTGTGGAACGGGGTGATGAGCCAGCACATGCATGGCCTCACCTCCGAGGATCACGTACTCACCGTGTTGCCGTTCTTCCATGTCGGCGGGCTCAATATCCAGACAACGCCAGCGCTGCATCACGGCGCCACCGTGACCATCCATGCCCGCTTCGCGCCGGATACAACGCTGGCGACCATTGCCGAGGCGCGGCCGACATTGACGGTGCTGGTGCCGGCGACCATTCAGGCGGTGAGCGAACATCCCGCCTGGGCCAACGCCGATCTCTCCTGCCTCAAGGCCATTTCCACCGGCTCCAGTATCGTGCCGCCGCATCTGATCGCGCGTTTCACGGATCGCGGCATTCCGGTGCTGCAGGTCTATGGCTCGACCGAAACATGCCCCACCGCCGTCTATACGCGCCTTGGCGGCAAAGCACCCATGGGATCAACCGGTTTGCCCGGCCTCTGCTGTGAAGCCAAAGTGATCGACGACGCCGGCCATGAGGTTGCGGCCGGCACTGCGGGCGAGATCGTCGTGCGCGGTCCCAACGTATTCTACGAATACTGGGGCAACGAAGCCGCGACATCAGACGCGCTGCATGACGGCTGGTATCGCACCGGCGATATCGGCACGCGCGATGCCGATGGCTATTTCTGGGTTCACGACCGCAAGAAGAACATGATCATTTCCGGCGGCGAAAATGTCTATCCGGCCGAGATCGAACGCGTGCTGCTCGAACATCCCGATGTCGCCGATGTCGGTGTGATCGGCGCGGCCGATCCGAAATGGCAGGAAGTACCGGTCGCCTATGTGGTGCTGCGTGCTGGCTGCAGTTGCACCGCCGACATCTTGAAGGCCCATGTGGCCACGCAACTGGCGCGCTTCAAGCATCCGCGCGACATCATCTTCGTCACCGACCTGCCGCGCACCGCGCTCGGCAAGGTGCAGCATTTCAAATTGAAGCAGACCACGCCTTCGTAAGTTCAGGGGACCAGTATGAAAATCGCAGTACTCGGCGGCGGCAACGGCTCTTTCGCGGCCGCAGGCGATTTCGCGCTGCAGGGCCATGATGTTCGCCTGTGGCGTCGCGATGCCGA
>SDZE01000623.1 GCA_004173095.1 Bradyrhizobiaceae bacterium | reverse complement strand
AGCCATTGCCGCATCACGCCGGCGGCGTCGCGATACTCTTCCTCGTAGAATCCGAGACCGTTATTGGTGGCGAGCACGCGCTTGTCATGTTCGTCAGTCTTCGCAGCGCCATAACGCGCCATCAACTCGCCCGTCGTCTGGCCGAGCGCCTCGCCGGGTTCGATGCCGAAGATCCCGGCCATGTAGCGGTTCATCAGTACGTAGCGCAGTTCGGTATTCTTCACGTTGATCACCGCGGGCACTGTATCGATCACCTGCTGCAGCAGCCGACGACCCTCGCGCACCGCTGCTTCGGCGCGCTTCTGGTTGGTGATGTCGCGCACCGCGCCTTCATAGCGCACGACGACACCGTCCTGATCGCGCACGGCCGTGGCACTGTCGGACAACCACAGGATCGTCCGCTCGCGCTGATAGACCTGGTACTCGAATTCCCGCACCATCCCGTCATCCTCCATGCGGCGCTGGTATTCCAGGCGCGCATTCGGATCGACATAGATGCTGTGCGGGATGTCCAGTGTCGCCTTGATCAGGTCGTCCGGCGTATCGAACCCCATCATCCGCGCCAACGCCGGATTGGCATTGAGCAATGCGCCGGCCGGCGTCGTCACATAGATGCCGTCGATCGAGCCCTCGAATAATTTGCGATAGCTCTCCTCCGCGAGGCGCCGCTCGGACAGTGCCTGCACCGCGGCCTCGCGCGCCGCGTCGGCCTCCACCAGCGTCTGCCGGAACACCTCCGCCGCGCGGGCGATGTCGCCGATCTCGTTGTTGAGCTTCGTCGCCGGAATCTCTGTTTTCTGACGGCCGCCGGCCAGCGCGCGGATCGCACCTGCAATCGCTTTCAACGGCCGTACGATCCGCCGTACGACGAATAGCGCGGCCATCAACCCGATCAGCACGCCGGCGATCCCGAGCGCAATGCTCTGCCAGCGCGCTTCGGTGAGCGTCCTTGCGAATTCGTTCGAGAGCTGACGGCCGCGACGGGTGCTCAACTCGCGCAGCAGGTCGGTGACGCGGCCGATCTGCTGCCCTTCGGTGCCGAGCACTTCGCGATCGAGATCGGCGATCTGCCGTTCGGTGGCGGACACTGCAATGATCGCATCCGCATAGGCATCGGCGGCCTCACGCAACGCCGGCGTATCGATCGGCAGCGCGCGCAGGTCGCGCGCGGCCTGCTCGGCATGCATCGCATCGCGCGCGAGCAGAGCGGCTGCGATCTCATTCTGCGCACGGAACATGCGCTTGGCGCCGGCCGCACTGGCGACGTCGGGCACCGCGGCTTCGAAATTCCGGCGCAGCGGCGGCAGTGTAGCAAGCAGGTCGCTGCGACGCGCGATCAGGACTGTGAGTTGGGCGATGCCGCGCCGATACGTCGTCAATCGCGCGTCGACGCCGTCGATCATGTCGCGCTGATCCGGCGCGAGTTCGATACGGGTCTTTTTGAGAAGATCCCCCAGTGACGCCGCCGCTTCAGACACTTTTTCCGGCTGCGCGTTGGGGTCGGTGACATAGTCGCGAGCGGCAAGCCGCAGGCTGCTCAATCGACGATCGATATCTTCAGCGAGATCGCCGACGGTCTGCAGACGCTGCAACTCGGCGAAGGTCGTGTCGATGTGCCGGACTGCGACGACATTGGCGACGCCCATCACGAAAATGACCGCCAGCACGCAGAGAAATCCGCTGAATGTCAGTTGCCCGATCGAGAGCGATGACGATCGGGCCTTGTCGAGAAATGCCGAGATGGCGGAAGGCATGATGCGGGATCGTTCTCCTGACGATCCCAATATATCCCGACTGAGAGGAAGGGAAAGCTTGTCGGGCGGCAGGATGTCTCCCGCCGCCCGATATGGTTTCTAGCGTAATCCGAGCGATGCCGTCACTTGGGCCGAACGGCGTCCGCAGTCCCCTGGATGAACGCCTGGATCTTGGTGACGTCAGCCTCGGTCAGCTTGCCGGTAAAATCCGGCATGCCCTTGTCCTTGTACGGGCCGTTAAACACGATGTCCTTCAGGTTGGAGATGACCTCCGGCGCCACATAGCCGAGATTGGGTACGTTGCCGCCCTTGTCCACGCCGGGCACGCCGTGACAGGCGGCGCAGGCACTGACATAGATCGCCGTACCTTCCGGGACGTCCTTGGGGTCGTATTTCACGCCCTGAAGCAGATTGCCGATCTGGTACTTCGTAAACTCCGGCAACGGCGCCTTACCACCGACCGCGAAGGTGTAGACCGTGCCCGGCGCTTCCCGATCGGTCGCGCGCTGGGTGATGCCGAACACGCCGCCCCAGCCGACCGCGATGGAGACATACTGCTTGCCGTCCACCTCGTAGGTCGAGGGTGCCGCCACCGCGCCGGTGCCGACGGGCGACTCCCACAGTTTCTCACCGGTCTTGGCATTGTAGGCGACGAAGCGTCCGTCGGCCGTGCCCTGGAACACGAGATTGCCCGCCGTGGTCAACGTGCCGCCATTCCACGGCGCGACGTATTCGGCGCGCCAGGCTTCCTTCTGCTGCACCGGATCCCAGGCGATCAGGCGACCGAATGGCAGATTCTTCGGCGGCTCGGTGTTGAGCGTGAAGCCGATATTCCAGCCGGTCGTGGCCGCGTATTTGAACGGGCCGGGATCGTTCTGCACGAACTTCTTCTCGCCCGTGAGATTGATCGGAATCCCCTGCGCCGGCAGATAGACCAGACCTGTCTGCGGATTGAACGACATCGGGTGCCAGTTATGGGCACCGAACGCGCCGGGAATACTATCGAAGGATTTATCCGGCGAACGCGCCTCGGCGACCTCGATCGGACGGCCATTGGCGTCGTAGCCGGTTGCCCAGTTCACATCGACGAAATTCTTCGCGGAGATGAATTTGCCGTTGGTGCGATCGATGACGAAGAAGAAGCCGTTCTTCGGCGCATGCAGCACCACCTTGCGCGGCTGGCCGTCGATATTGATGTCGGCGAGGATCATCGGCTGCGTCGACGTGTAGTCCCAGTTGTCGCCGGGCGTCTCCTGATAGTGCCAGACATATTTCCCGGTATCGGCATTCAGCGCGACGATCGAGCCGAGATAGAGATTGTCGCCGCCGGCCGGGCTGCGGATATGCCGGTTCCACGGCGAGCCGTTGCCGGTGCCGATATAGACCATGTTGAGTTCGGGATCGAAGGTGATGGTGTCCCAGGCCGAACCGCCGCCGCCATTGACCCAGTATTTGCCGGCGGGATCCCACGTCTTCGCCGCGGCCGCCATGGATTCATCTTCGAACGGCTTTGCGGGATCACCCGGCACCGTGAACCAGCGCCACTTCTGGTCGCCATTCTCGGCATCGTAAGCGGTGACATAGCCACGCACGCCATATTCGGCACCGCCATTGCCGATCACCACCTTGCCGTTGAACACGCGCGGCGCACCGGTGATGGTGTAGGACATCTTGCGATCGATGACGGTGTCCTTTTCCCACGCTTTCTGGCCCGTCGCCGCGTCGATGGCGATCAACCGGCCGTCATAGGCGCCGACGAACACCTTGCCTTTGTAGAGCGCCACACCGCGATTCACGACATCGCAGCAGCCGCGATAGCCCTTCTCGCGATCGACGCCGGGATCGAACGTCCAGATCCGCTTGCCGGTACGCGTATCGACGGCGTGGACGACGCTCCACGGTGCCGTCACATACATGATGCCATCCACCACCAACGGCGTGGCCTCGACGCCGCGGATAGATTCCAGGCTGTAGCTCCACACCAGCCCGATATCCTTGACGTTGGATGCATTGATCTGATCGAGCTTGCTGAAGCGCGTTTCAGCGTAATCGAGGCCGTAAGTCGGCCAGTCCTTCGTCGCCGCGCCGTTGGCCTTGATGGCCGCGCTATCGATGGCCGATGTCACGGCCTTGATGTGTTCGGCCGAGCCCTTGGTCTGTGCGAGGGCCGCGCCGCCGATCATTAAAATACCGATGGCAACGAGAATTGCGGCGCCACGCTTTGCGACGCGCCCATTCAGGCGATGTCTGAGATTGTTCGAAGTGGGTATATCACAGGCATACGGACGCGAAGACGCGTCATGGCGCATCAAGTTTGTCATGCGTTTCGACTCCCATGGCCTCTGGCGGGCCTCGGAAAATCTTACCCACATGATCTTGAGCGTCAACAGATCTCATGATGTGCGATCGAACACGACACGGTGTGTTGCAATGCGCGCGTGGGCTGCCGAAACGGAACTATCAGCGATGACTACGGTACGCCCGTCATCTCAAACACGTCGCCGTCATAGCCGGCCTCGATCGGAATCCGCAGCTGACGCTTGTCGCCGTCGCGCGTGACGATCGGCATCACGCTGACCACCGGACGCAGCCTCGCATCGTCGAGCGCCGCTGATACATCCGGCTGCTTGCCGAGCTTGATCAAGTTCCGGGTGGTCGGAAACGGCAGCGTGAAGCGGCCGGACGCACCACCGTCGAGCGCCTCGCGCGGCGACAGCCAGATCGAATCCGTGGACTCCTTGCCGTCATGCATGCCGACCTGTTCGGGCGGCGCTTCCGCGAGGAAGAACCAGGTGTCGAACCGCTTCTTCATGCCTTCCGGCGTGATCCAGTGCGCATAGGGCACCAGCAGATCGACCGCCAGTTCGAGATCGTTCTCCGCGATGATATCGGCAAACTTCACCCTGCCTTCATTCAAGGCGTCACGGTGCTGATCGGCAATGGCACTGGCAATGGTCGCGGCGATCAGATCTTTCGCGCCACGCGGTCGCGCGAGCAGGATGCGGCTTTCCTCAAAGGTCTCGCGGATCGCAGCAATGCGGAATGCCAGCGCCTCAGCATCGAGATGATCGCCGCCATCATGCAATTCCGGCCGCAAAGCAATTTCGTGATCGCCGGCATCGACGCTGCCACCGGGAAACACCAGCGCGCCCGATGCGAATTCGATCTGATAGTGCCGCACCATCATGAAAACGTCGATGGGATCGGCTTCGCCTTTGCGCAGTAACAGGATCGTCGAGGCGGGGCGAACGGCGCCGGGCTCAAGAGGCATGTGGTTCGAACTCCCTTATGGCATTCTGCGATGCCTGCATTCTTCTTCGTCATGCGCGGGCTTGTCCCGCGTATCCACGACTTGTTGTTTGCCTTGATCAAGACGTGGGTGGCCGGGACAAGCCCGGCCATGACGGCGTGTGTGGTCAGCCTGCAGCGCTCGACTGCGGTGCGAGGTTCGCACGTTTGTCATATCGAGCGACACGCGACAGCAGATAATCCACCTCCGCCTTGGCCGGCGCCGAAAGCACAGGGCCAGGCTTCCGCTGCGCCGCCGAGCTGATGATGCCGCGCTTCTGCAGCACGTATTTGCGAACGGACAGACCGACGCCCGGCTGCTGTTCGTAGCGCACCAGCGGCAGATG
>SDZE01000616.1 GCA_004173095.1 Bradyrhizobiaceae bacterium | reverse complement strand
CTGTTGGTGCCGGTGTTCTGCCCGAAGAAGAACATCGCATCGCATAGTGCGATATCTTCGAACACGGTGGTGCCGACCGGCACACCGATCGTTTCCTTCAAGGCCACCGATGTGGTTTCGTGGCACATGTTCGAACTGTCGGGCAGATTGTTGTTGCCGTAGAGCCGTGCAAACAAGGCGTACAGATATGACGTCTCGAGACTGGCGCGGCCGGAGGCGTAGAAGATCGTGGACTTCTTATCGAGCGCCCGCAGTTCGCGGCCGATCTCGGCAAATGCCTCATCCCACGCGCAAGGCACGTAGTGATCGGTGGTCGCGTCGTAACGCATCGGATGCGTGAGACGACCCTGGTTCTCGAGATCGAAGTCGCTCCACTGTCGAAGCTCGGTCACAGTATGCTCGGCGAAGAAATCCGGCGTGCAGCGCTTGGAGGTCAATTCCCACAGCGTCGCCTTGGCGCCGTTCTCGCAGAATTCGATGGCGTGGTGGTCGGCGGGCTTACTCCATGCGCAGGACACGCACATGAAGCCGCCGGGCTTGTTCTGGCTCATCAGCGTCTCGGTCACCGCTGGTGTCGAGCGCGACGTTCCGAAGATGTCGGCGATGCCGCGCAATGAACCCCACCCGCCGGACGACCCCGCATATTCCAGTTCCAGATTTTGCGCATGCGTATCTGTTTCATCGTGGTTATGGCGCGAGGGCTCGGCTTTCGATTGATCCATGCGGTCCGCTTCTTCCAGAGGTTTCAAGGGTTCTGCAGATCAACAGGCTCTGCCATCGGTCGTTCCGGACGTATGCCGCGGCATGATGAGGCGTCGGGACAACGAGAGCGGCCGCATCGATGTGACCTTTTGCCTCGTTACGCCATGCATCTATTGGCCGGGTCAGGCGTTTGTGTGCCTTGAGCTGCGACAGGTCCCTGCGCGGCAGCTTCCGCTTGCGCGATCTCGCATCGCCGCATTCAGAATCGGACACGTCCCAGCATGAAAGGGCCGCAGAACGGATGACTGAACCTTACTGCGGCGTGGCCCCCTCGCCGATCGACTGGCTGTCGCGCTGGAATTGGGATCCCGTTCTGATCGCCACCCTCGCCGTCCTGGCCTCGCTCCAT
>SDZE01000555.1 GCA_004173095.1 Bradyrhizobiaceae bacterium | reverse complement strand
GGCTTGGTCTTGCCCTTGGAGCGGTAGTTCTCTTCCTCGATCTTCCACTCGATCGGCAGGCCGTGGCAGTCCCAGCCCGGCACGTAGTTCGAGTCGAAGCCCAGCATCTGCTGGCTCTTGGTCACCACGTCCTTCAGGATCTTGTTGAGCGCATGCCCGATATGGATGTTGCCGTTGGCATAGGGCGGGCCGTCATGCAGCACGAATTTCGGCTTGCCCTTCGCCGTCTCACGCAGCTTGCCGTAGAGGTCGATCTCGCTCCAGCGCGCCAGCATCTTGGGCTCGCTGGTCGGCAGGCCGGCGCGCATCGGGAACTCGGTCTGCGGCAGGTAGAGGGTTTTGGAATAGTCGTGAGCGTCGGTCTTGTCGTTCTTGGCGGACTTATCAGTCATGGGATTTTTGACTCGGGTGCTCTGGCTAGCTCGAATGGCGCGGAAACGCGTCGAAAACGCGATGAACAGGACGGTCCCGGACTTGCGCCGAGCAAAGCTCAGGCGGAAGCCGGGCCGATAATGCTTATGATGGGGCGCCGTGCAGACATCAGGCCATCCTTAGCAGGGGGAACAGGGATCGCATAGGGGCCTGGCAGCCTCCAGGACCTTGAAACCGCCCCCTCTCTTGACCGTCATTGCGAGGTCAGGGAAAGCCCTTGGCTTTCCCCTTAGCGAAGCGACGCGGCAATCCAGAGAGCCGGAAGGAAGTCTGGATTGCTTCGCTTCGCTCGCAATGACGAAGATAGGCCGGTGAACGCGTTTCAGCCCTTCGCCGGCACCGGCCGGGCCGGATTCCCGACCACCGTGACGCCGTCGGGTACATCGCGCGTCACCACAGCGCCCGCACCGATCACAGCCCCGTCACCGATCGTCACCCCGGGCACGATGATGGCGCCGCCGCCGATCCAGACATCGGCGCCGATTTTGACCGGCCGGCCGAATTCCAGCCCGCTGCGACGGGTTTCAGCGTCGCGGGGATGGTCGGCTGCATAGATCTGGACGGCCGGGCCGATCTGCGTGCGGTCGCCGATCCTGACCTCCACAATGTCCAGGATCACGCAGTTGAAATTTAGAAATACATTGTCGCCGAGATGGATGTTGTAGCCGTAGTCGCAGAAAAACG
>SDZE01000386.1 GCA_004173095.1 Bradyrhizobiaceae bacterium | reverse complement strand
CCAGTATTCACCGACGTCATGTCGCGCTCCATGGCACGGTTAAGAAACCGTTACGGAACCCGACCATTTCAGGGCGTGGTTAATGAAGTGTGAATGTTGCGGAAGGTATCTGGATATTTTATGCGATCCCGCCACACACCCCGTCATTCCGGGGCGCGCGCAGCGCGCAACCGGAATCTCGATGTGATGAGCACCACGATCGTCCAGGCAAGCCCAGGGACGAACACGACGGGATTCCGGGCTCCGTCCCGTCGCCTGCGGCGCCGGTCCGTCCCCGAAACGACGAGCGCGGCGCTTACTGGATCTTCGAGAAATCCGCCACTGCGCGGGTGGCGGCGCGGATCTCGTTCAGCAGCTTGAGACGGTTTTCGCGGACGGCTGCGTCGTCGTCATTGACCTTCACCTTGTCGAAGAACGCATCGACCGCCGGGCGCAATTTGGCCATCGCGGCCATGGCGCCGGCGAAGTCTTCCTTCGCCACCGCAGCCGACGCTTCCGGCCCGACGGACGCGATGGATTTGGCGAGCGCCTTCTCCTCGTCGAGCTTGAACAGCGATGCATCCGGCGCGCCGTCGAATGCGCGCTTGTCCTTCTTCTCCTCGATGGTGAGGATATTGCTGGCGCGCTTGGTGCCGGCGAGCAGATTCTTGCCGTCGTCGCTGTCGAGAAATTTGCCGAGCGCCTCGACGCGGCGGACCACCATCAACAGATCGTCCTGCCCACCGAGCGCAAACACCGCATCGACCAGATCATGCCGCGCGCCCTGATCGCGAAGCTGGACTTTGAGGCGATCGGCGAAGAAGGCGAGGAGATCGACAGCTTTATCGCTGTCATGCGCGGGCTTGTCCCGCGTATCCACGGCCTTGTCTTTCTTGGCAGCATGCGAGGCGTGGATGGCCGGGACAAGCCCGGCCATGACGGAGAAATGTCCGTCAGCAACGGCCTTGAGCTGCAAGCGTATCGCGTTGTCGATCACAAGCCGGATCACGCCCAACGCCGCACGCCGTAGCGCGAATGGATCTTTCGATCCCGTCGGCTTCTCGTCGATCGCCCAGAAACCAACCAGCGTATCGAGCTTGTCCGCGAGACCCACAGCGATGCTCACAGGATCGCTCGG
>SDZE01000241.1 GCA_004173095.1 Bradyrhizobiaceae bacterium | reverse complement strand
TTGAGCGGCGGGCGAACGCTGCCAACCACCTTGCCGCCGACGGCGCTGACGGCGTTGGTGGTGTCACGCTCGAGCGCGGTGCCGAAGGCGTAGTCGGCGGTGAGGAAGAACCAGGTATCGCCGCCGGCCTTGGTCAGCGCGGTGCCGGTGCCGTTGGCGAGTTGATAGGTGTCATAGGCCCAGTGGATGGTGTTCGGCGAACACTGCGCATTGGACAGATCCGAGGTGCCCGAACCAGAGTTCAGATAGACGCCGTTCTTTTCCTTGACGACATTGGCGATGGCCAGACCGACCGACGAGGTCGGCACGTCCACGATAACGTCGAGCTTGTCGCGATCGTACCACTGGCGTGCGATGTTGACGCCGACGTCCGGCTTGTTCTGGTGATCGCCCACCAGTACATCGATCTTCCAGCCCTTCGCCGTGAGCCCGGAATCCTCGACCGCCATCTGCGCAGCCAGCACCGAGCCCTGGCCGGTGATATCGGCATAGAGGCCGGACTGATCGTTCAGCACGCCGATCTTGGCCGTCTTGTCCTGCGCCGATGCACTTGAATTCGCGGCAAACACTGCCGCGATGACAAGTAGCGATGAGGTAACCTTCTTGTTCAGCATTGTGTCTCTCTCCCTGAGATATTCATGATGTCACTCGGACCGTTGGCTCGTTCCGTAGCTTTATGAATTAGACGCCGAGATAGGTGTGCAGCTTGTCCATATTGGCGGACAGTTCCGAACTCGCAAATCCGTCCACGACCTTGCCGTGATCGACGATGTAGAAGCGATCGGCCACGGTGGATGCGAAACGGAAATTTTGCTCGACCAGCAGGATGGTGAAGCCTTCCGACTTCAGCCGCGCGATGGTGTGCCCGATCTGCTGGATGATAACGGGCGCGAGGCCTTCGGTCGGCTCGTCCAGCATCAGGAAGCGCGCGCCGGTGCGCAGGATGCGGCCGATCGCCAGCATCTGCTGCTCGCCGCCGGAGAGTTTGGTGCCCTGGCTGTTGAGGCGCTCTTTCAGGTTCGGAAACAGATCGAAAATCTGCTCGACCGACAGACCGCCTGGCCGGATGGTCGGCGGCAGCATCAGGTTCTCGCGCACGTCGAGGCTGGAGAAGATGCCGCGTTCTTCCGGACAGAATGCGATGCCCTGCCTGGCGATCTTGTCCGAGGCGGTCTTGATGATCTCGTTGCCTTCGAACTTCACCGAGCCGGTGCGTTTGCCGATGATGCCCATGATGGACTTCAGCGTCGTGGTCTTGCCGGCGCCGTTGCGGCCAAGCAGCGTCACCACCTCACCCGGCCTGACATCGAAATTGATGCCGTGGAGAATGTGCGATTCGCCGTACCACGCCTGCAGGTCGCGCACTTCGAGAACGGGGGTTGTGGATGTGGGGGCCTTTGCTGGAGCGGCCGCGAGTGTATCAGCCATGTCCGGCTCCCAAATAAGCTTCCTTCACGCGCTCGTCCTTGGTGAGTTCGGCATAGTTGCCTTCCGCCAGGATCTTTCCGCGCGTCAGAACGGTGATCGTGTCCGACAGCGTCGAGACGACGCTCAGATTATGTTCGACCATCAAGATGGTGTACTTGGCTGAGATGCGCTTGATCAGCGCGGCGATCTTGTCGATGTCCTCATGGCCCATGCCGGCCATCGGCTCGTCGAGCAGCATCATTTCCGGATCGAGCGCCAGCGTGGTGGCGATCTCCAGCGCGCGCTTGCGGCCATAGGCCATCTCGACCGCGGGCGTGTTGGAGAACTCGCTCAGGCCGACATCCTCCAGCAATTCCGCCGCGCGCTGATTATAGCGGTCGAGCACGGTCTTGGAGCGCCAGAAGTCGAATGACGAACCGTGCTGACGCTGCAACGCGACGCGGACATTCTCCAGCGCCGTCAGATGCGGAAACACCGCCGAGATCTGAAACGAGCGCACCAGTCCAAGACGCGCGACATCTGCCGGCGCCATCGCGCTGATGTCTTTGCCCTTGTAGAGAATCTGTCCCTCGGAGGGCTGCAGAAACTTGGTGAGCAGATTGAAGCACGTCGTCTTGCCGGCGCCGTTCGGGCCGATCAGTGCGTGGATAGTACCCTTGCGGACCCGGAGATTGACGTCGCGAACGGCGTAGAATCCCGCAAATTGTTTGGTCAGCCCATGGGTCTCGAGAATGAACTCATCGGTCAAGCAAATTTCCCCCAACCGACCTTTGCCGCAACATCATGCGGTTGGTCGATTTTTTGCAAACGTCGTGGACGATACGAAACCGGATCGCCCCGACCGGCTGCATGTCGCGGCACGGACTATGCCGTCAAGCAATCAATTAACGCAAGTGCAGTACGGGGGTTTTGCCGGAGACGCCCTGTCGCACCAAGTTCGCCATTAGTCGTAGGGGGTTGCGTCGCGAACGCGCTGCACAAAAAGGGTGCGCGAACAGATCGCGAGCAGTCATGCCGCGACGGGCGCGAGACGCGATCGGCAAGCCGTAATCGCTCATTAATTGTACAAGCAGTCATGCTCGCCCCTTCACGCTTTGTTTGCGAGCCAGGCTCATGATTGGTGCCGGGAGCGAAATGGACAATGGCCGTGAGTTTTGAAAGCTCGGACGCATCCGTCATCAAGTCGATCCGGCAACGCGATCTGCTGAACTGCTGGTTGCGGCTCTACGCCCCGGCGCAGACGCTGCCGCGGACGGCCTCCTATCGCCCCGAACGACTCGACGACGAACGCGCCGATCTCGTCCATTACATCGTCGATCGCGATCATTCGCCGCAGCGCTTCATCATCGACAGCAACGGCACGCGCATGGCGAGCGCCTATGGCTCCACCGGCAAGGGCCGTTACCTCGACGACTATCTCGGTCCGATTCTCGGCCCCGTGGTGCTGCCGGCCTATCAGAGCTGCATCGCGCGACGGTTGCCGACCTACACGATCTCGAAGATCGACGATATCCACGGTCGTATCGTGGCCTATGAGCGCCTGCTGCTGCCATTTTGCGACCATGGCGACGACGTCACGCATATCATCGCGTCACTGAAGACGATCAGCGAAGACGGCGGCTTCGAGATTCGCCATTTGATGCGAGGCCATCACAGCATGCCGATGCCCGAACTCAGCGTCGTAATCGACCGCAATCTCATTCATCGCATGCCGGGCCATGCGCTCGCGGGCGACCTCATCGAGCTCGATTGACATCAGGCGAATTGCTGCGCGTAGATCTCGGGCTTGAAGCCGACGATAATCTTGCCGCCGGCTTCCAGCACCGGCCGCTTGATCATCGACGGCTGTTCGAGCATCAGCGCGATCGCCTTGGATTCGGTAAGCCCCTGCTTCGCCGCATCGTCGAGTTTACGAAACGTGGTGCCGGCGCGATTGAGCAGCGTCTCCCACCCCACCGCCTTCGACCAGCGGACGAGATGAGCCTTGTCGATCCCGGAAATCTTGTAGTCATGGAAGTCATAAGCCACGCCGTGGCCATCGAGCCAGGTACGGGCCTTCTTCATGGTATCGCAATTCTTGATGCCGTAGATGGTGGTGGTCATGAGATGTCCGCTGCCTGGTCGCTCGCAATCTGACTAGCAGATGCTACGCCGTTGACAATGGTTGGCGCCGGGTTGCTGTGTGCCTTGCTGGACGCGTTGCAGCCGAAACTGATCGGGCTGCGGCCAACAACGCGCGGATGCTTTATGGAATTCACGGCCCTCTTTCCTTGCCATCACCGTCACCATGCTGGTCGCATGGCGCGGTCCGGGTCCGCTCGCGCTGTTCGACAGCCGTCGCGCTTGCCACCGTCGCGGTCGGCCTCATCATCACGCTCACCGCTGGCAATTTCGCCTCCATCCTGCTGGAGTGCGGCTTCCAGGCCTGCGCGGATCATCCGGTGGCGTATGAGTTGTTGAAATGACGGTCCGTCCCATCATCCGCTATCCCGACCCGCGTCTGGCTCTGCCCGCAGCACCGGTCACCATTTTCGACGAGACGCTACGCGTCCTTGCCGAGGATCTGTGCGACACCATGCATGCCGCGCCGGGCATCGGCATCACCGCGCCGCATATCGGTGTTTTGCTGCGCGTGGTCGTACTCGATCTCGGCTCCGGCGCGCACACCTATGTCAATCCAGAGATCACATGGGCTTCGCCCGAACTGATCATGCATCAGGAAGGCAGCGTGTCGATGCCGGGCGTGAACGAGGATATACAGCGCCATGGCCGCGTGCGGATCAGTTACCGCGATGTCGACGGCAAAGCCCATGAAGAAGAGGCCGACGGCCTGCGCGCGGTCTGCCACCAGCACGAGATCGACCAGCTGAACGGCCTGTTCTGGATCCAGCGCCTCTCGCGCCTGAAGCGCGAGAGGATCGTCAAGCGGTTCGGAAAACTTCAGCGCGCCTGATCGCCGCGCCATCCCGCCGAAGCGCGATCGAGCCACGGCGACAGATGAACGATGCTCATCAGGACATACATCGGCAGCATGCCGCCGATGCCGAAACCGTCATCCGGTCCGAACAATCCGCTGGGCGCGTGGCGCGCGTCCAGCATCGTGGCAATGGCCATAGCTGCAAAAACCGGTGCCGCAGCCAGTGCCAGCCAGCTGACTTTGGGTTTGAATTGCCGAAGCACATCGAGACTCATGTGACCCTCGTTCGTTCGGTCGCCGCGCCGAGCAGCATCCTGGCCGCGTCCGCTCACTCGCCCCGTTTGCGAAACGCCGCTTCGCCGGCATCGGATACCCTCACCCAGGTCTGGTCAGGCGCAGCCGCGGGATCGTAACTGTCGTGCCAGTTCCACCACTTGTAGGTCGGCGTCTGCGGATAGCCGGGCGGTGAGTCCTCCCACGGCTCCTGTCGGCCGAGCGGCGTCGCATCGAGATAACTCCACGTGCCTCCCATTGCCTCGTCGCCGCGGCTGTTGATGAGATAGGTCCGGAAGATGCGTTCACCGTCGCGGAAGAAGACGTTGTGCCCGTGCCACTGGTCGACGCCGAAATCGAGATCGAAGCTGTCGGTGATGGTGACCCAGGGAAACTGCCAGCCCATGCGGGCGGTCAGCCGGGCGATGTCGGCTTGCGGCGCGCGTGAGGCGAACACCAGCGTGGTGTCGCGTGCATTGAGATGCGCGACATGCGCGACCTGATCAGCGACCATCGAGCAGCCGCGGCAAGCCTGATCGGGCCAGCCGAACACACCGGGTTCGAAAAACGCGCGATAGACGATCAACTGACGCCGCCCGGCAAACAGGTCGACCAGATGCACCCGGCCGGCAGGACCGTCGAACACGTAGTCAGCATCGACCGCCATCCACGGCATTCGTCGACGCTCGGCAGCCAAGGCATCGCGCGCCCGTGTCACGGCTTTTTCCTTGGTGAGCAGTTGTGCGCGCGCCGCGGCCCATTCTGCCGCCGAGACGATCGACGGCGTGTTCGGCACGCTTCGCACGTTGCTGCTGATGTGAGTTGTGGTTTCGGTT
>SDZE01000375.1 GCA_004173095.1 Bradyrhizobiaceae bacterium | reverse complement strand
CGCATTAGCATTTGCAGATGATAGCCGGGAGGCCGTGTGAGTTTGGGGAATTGGGTATCGATAGCCACGCTATCTGGAGCTGCCTGCATCCTCAGCGCGAGCGGAGGAGAGATTCGCGCACAGGAGGCATTGTCAGAGGTGACGGTCACGGCCGAACGCGAGACGAAGGAAGCCGGCGGGTTCCAGTCCACCACCTTCCTCTCCGGAGAGACACTGCAGCGCGCCACCACATCGTCCCTCGCCGACCTTCTGGCGACGCAGCCCGGCATCGCCGCCTCGACTTTTGCGCCGGGCGCGAGCCGTCCCAACATCCGCGGCCTCGACGATTATCGCGTGCGCATCCAGGAAAACGGCGTGGGCAGCCATGACGTCTCGGATTTCAGCCAGGACCATCAGGTGCCGGTGGACCCGCTCACCGCCGACAAGGTCGAGGTGATCCGCGGCCCAGCCTCCCTGCGTTACGGCAATCAGGCGATCGGCGGCGTGGTCAATGCGATCAACAATCGCATCCCGGAAGCGCTGGTGCCCGGTGGCTTTGCCGCCAAAATCAAGGGCGGCGGCGGATCGGTGGACAGCAGCGTCGATGGCGCTGCCAGCATCGATGCGTCGGGCGAGAATGTCGCCATTCATGTCGATGCGTTCGGCCGCCGCGCCGGCGACTACCGCATTCCCGGCGGCGTGCAGGCCAATACGCGTCAACGGTCCGAAGGCCAGGCGGTCGGCGGGTCGTATGTTTTCGACGGCGGCTATATCAGCACGGCACTCCAGCACATCACCAGCCTCTACCACATTCCCGGTATCGCCGAAGCCGCGTCGCGGACGCGCATCGATCTCGAACAGACCAAATGGACGACAAAGGGCGAATGGCGCGCGCCGACCGAGCAGATCGCAGCGATCCGCTTCGCCATCGGCGTCAGCGACTACAAGCACAAGGAGCTGGCCATCGGCGCCGATGGCATCGACGGCCTGCAGAACACCATCACCAACAAGGAGATCGAAGGCCGGTTCGAACTCGATCATGCCGCGCTGGCAACGCCGCTCGGCGCCCTCACCGGCAGTTGGGGCATCCAAGCCAGCAATCGCAAGCTCGGCACATCGGGCGTGCTCGGCGGCCTGCTGGCGCCAACCAATACGGATGCGGTCGGCGGCTTTGCGTTCGAGCAACTGCAACTCACGGACACGCTGAAACTGCAGGCGGCCGGTCGCGTCGAAGCACTGACGGTATCCGGCATGGCCGCAACATTCCCGGCCAACTTCCTGCCGCCGCCGGATACGTTTACCGAAACCGCCGCGACACGCACCTTCACGCCGACGAGCTTCAGCTTCGGCGTGTTGCAATCGCTGCCATGGGACATGGTGGTGTCGATGAATGCCAGCCGTACCCAGCGCGCGCCCGCAGCGCCGGAACTGTTCTCGCGCGGCTCCGACGGTGCCTCAGGCACCTTCGTGATCGGCAATCCAAATCTCAAGATCGAGACGGCTGAATCGGTCGAACTCGGGCTGAAGCGCACCGCTGGCCAATTCCGTTTCGAGGCCAGCATCTACTACACGCGCTATCTCGATTTCATCACCAAGCAGCTCACCGGCAATTTCTGCACCGACGTGTTTGCGAGTTGCGGTGCAACAGGCCCGCTGATGCAGGTCGCCTATGGCCAGCGTGACGCCAATTTCCGCGGTGCTGAGTTGGTGGCGCAACTTGATGTCGCCCCGATCCAGGATGGCATGCTCGGCCTCGACGGCCAGTTCGACGTGGTCCGCGCCACCTTCGCCGATGGCGGCAATGTCCCGCGCATCGCACCGATGCGCCTCGGCGGCGGAATCTGGTGGCGCAGCGCGGAGTGGTATGCGCGGCTCGGCCTGCTGCACGCGTTCACGCAGGACGATATCGCTGCGAACGAGACACCGACCGCTGGCTACAATCTGCTGAAGGCCGAGGTGAGCTATACGCATCATTTCGCCAAGATCGATGGCGGCATGCGCGACATCACTTTTGGTGTGGTCGGCGACAATCTGCTCGACGAGCGTATCCGCAACCACATATCGTTCAAAAAGGCCGAAGTGTTACAGCCGGGTCTTGGCGTCCGGTTGTTCACGACCCTGCGATTTTGAGCGCCATGCACATTGAAATGCTGCAGTTTGGTTCGCAATACGCTGCCTTGATAGCGACATCGCCGGTGACGGACGTTATGGTCCGCCCCCTTCCGCCATTCGCAACGACCTACGGAATGCAGCTTCGATGACCGGCTCCCGCTCTCCCTTCATCTGTCTTGCCGCGCTCGCGACGCTCGCTGTTCAGCCGGCTCTCGCCGCCGGCGCCGAAGCGCTGCTGCCGGTGAACCTGTCGCCCTGGGGCATGTTCCAGAACGCCGACATCGTGGTGAAGACCGTGATGATCGGGCTCGCCTGCGCTTCGCTGATGACCTGGACCGTGTGGCTCGCCAAACTCATCGAACTGCACCGCGAGACCGGCCTCGCCAGGCGCCGTCTGGCATTGCTGGAAAGCGATACCACGCTGCGTCAGGTCGAGCGCGACAGCGCCGACGCTCATGATGCGGTGGCGCAATTGATTCGCACCGCGGTGCGCGAGACAGAACTTTCGCATGGCATCTTTGACGATGGCTTCAAGGAACGCATCGCGCTCCGGCTGGAGCGCGTCGAGGGCGCGATGGCGCAGCGCATCGCGCGCGGCATCGGCATCGTCGCCACTATCGGCTCGACGGCGCCCTTCATCGGCCTGTTCGGCACCGTGTGGGGCATCATGAACGCCTTTATCGGCATTTCCGAAACCAAGACCACGAATCTCGCGGTGGTCGCACCCGGCATCGCCGAAGCGCTGCTGGCCACCGCGCTTGGTCTGGTCGCCGCGATTCCCGCCGTCATGATCTACAATGCACTGGTGCGCAGCATCACCGGCTATCGCGCGTTGCTCGGCGATGCCTCGGCGCAGGTGATGCTGCTGATCAGCCGCGACCACAGCCGCCGCGGCCTGCCGCTGGCGCGAGCGGCAGAGTAAGAGAGCGACGATGGGATCACGACTGGGCGGACGGATCGGCACGGCCAATGATCTCGAGGTCAATCACGAGATCAACGTCACGCCGTTCATTGACGTGATGCTGGTGCTGCTGATCATCTTCATGGTGGCAGCGCCGCTTGCCACCGTGGATATGGGGGTCGATCTGCCGGCCTCGACAGCGGAGCCGCAGCCGCGGCCGGACAAGCCGGTCTTCGTCACCGTCAAGCCGGACATGACGCTCGGCATCGGCGACGATGTGGTGCCGCGCGACGGGCTCGGCGATGCGCTCGGCACCGCGACCCGCAACAACAAGGACGAACGCATCTTCGTGCGCGCCGACAAGGCCGTCAGCTATGGCGACCTGATGGAGGTGATGAACATGCTGCGCAACGCCGGTTATTTGAAGATCGCGCTGGTCGGCCTCGACGGGCGATCCGCCCCGCAATGAACGCCTACGCACTGCATCATCCCGGCGATCGCGCCGCGCTGCGCTGGACCGGCTCGGCGCTGGCGATCATTGCTGTGCACGTCGCCCTGATCGCGGCCGGCATCGCGCTGGTCCGCCATCATGCGCCACCGGGGGCCGCTGAAACCGCTATCATGATCGATATGGCGCCGGTTACGGCCGCGCCGGAGGCGCAGCCGCTCGACATCGCGCCGGGGCCACAGATGCAGCAGGCCGAAGCTCCTTCCGCGCCGCCGCCGGAGCCGCAGACGCAGCAGCCGGTCGACGAGCAGGTCCCGCCGGCACCCCTGCTGGAGAAGGCCGAGGTTGCCGCGCCGCAGGAGCAAAAGAGCGAGCCAACGCCGCCAAAGTCCGCCGAGATCACGCCCGAGCCGGTCAAACCGACGCCTGAGAAGCCGACACCGGTGAAGCAAAAGCCTGTGCCGACCGAGGTGAAGAAGAAGCCGAGCGAGGCCAAACCGGCGCCGCGCACCACGGCGCCGCAACGCGCCGACCGTATTGCACCGACCAGCTCGGCGGCCACGGCCGGCGCCTCCCGCGCGGCGATCGCGAACTACAATCAGATTGTCCAGGCGCATGTGCAGCGCTTCAAGCAATATCCGGCCGGCGCCCGCAACGGCCAGGCCGGCAAGGTCCGCACCATGGTGGCGTTCACCCTCAACCGCTCGGGCACCGTGACATCGGTGCGCTCGATCGGATCGTCGGGTAATCCGGCCTTCGATGCGGAAACCGTGGCGACAGTCCGCCGCGCGCAGCCGTTTCCGGCGTTCCCCGCCGAGATGGCATTGTCGAGCCAGTCCTTCACGCTGCCGCTGTCCTACGACTTGCGGTAAGGCTTACTGCGCCGGATTGGCCCGCTCGAATTGCCGCAACAGCCTGTTGCCGCGCTCCACCGCCGCATCTAGCGCCTCTTGCGCCGGCTTTCTGCCGGCAAAGGCGGCCTCCAGCTCGTCCTCGATGGCGTCGCGGATCAGCGTGAAGGAGCCCAGCCGCAGGCCCGTCGAATTCTGCGTCGGCGACTTCAGCGTGATCTGCTCGATCGATTTGTCGGTGCCGGGATTGCGCGCATAAAAGCCCTGCATTTTCGTCAGCTCATAGGCCGCGCGCGTGATCGGCAGATAGCCCGTATTCTGATGCCATGCGGCCTGGATATCCGGCTGCGACAGAAACGCGAAGAACTTTGCCACGCCCTTATATTCGTCGCGCGGGCGGTCACGCAGCACCCACAGCGTGGCACCGCCGATCATCGAATTCTGCGGCGCGCCGGCAACGTCCGGCCAGTAGGGCAACAAGCCGTAGCCGACATCGAATTTCGCGTTGGCGATAATATCGGCGCGGGTGCCGGACGAGCCGAGAAAGATCCCGCATTCGCTCTTCTGGAAACGCGGCTCGGCCGCCGTGCCGCGCCCGCTATAGTCGAACAGTTTGGTTTTTTGCCACTCAGCCAATTGCGCGATGTGGCGCACCGTGACTGGATTGTTGACGGTCAACGTCGCATCCAGCCCGGCCAGGCCGTTCGATCGTGTCGCCATCGGCACGTTGTGGAACGCCGAGAAATTCTCGACATTGATCCAGGATGGCCATGATGTGGTGAAGCCGCAGGCCGCGCCGGCGGACCGCAGCCGTTGCGCCATGATGCCGAGCTCGGGCCATGTCTTCGGCGCTCGCTCGGGATCGAGCCCCGCGGCCCGGAACAGGCCCTTGTTGTAATACAGGATCGGCGTCGAGGCGTTGAACGGGAATGACAGCATATTGCCGTCCATGTCGGTGTAGTAGCCGGTGATCACAGGCAGATAGGCTGCGGGCGTGAAGGCCTCCGACTGGTCGCGCATCAATTCGTAGACCGGATAGGTCGCGCCCCTGGCCGCCATCATGGTGGCGGTGGCGATCTCATTGACCTGCACGATGGCGGGCTGGCTGCGCGACCGAAAGGCGAAGATCGCCGACGTCACCGTTTCCGTGTAGTTGCCCTTATAGATCGGGACGATGCGATAGCCGCTCTGCGTCGC
>SDZE01000031.1 GCA_004173095.1 Bradyrhizobiaceae bacterium | reverse complement strand
TCGCGATCGGTGTCGAACACCGCGAAGTCGTGATCGAATTGCCAGGCCGCCCATGGCCAATTCAATTGCTCGGCCGCGCGGACGATCGCTGACATATAGCGCGTCCGCTCGGCCATCGCTGCTGCTTCGTAGACGCCGAATTCACCGAGATAGACCGGGCGGCGTTGCGCCTTCGCCCAGCGATCGACGGCTGCGAAATCACGGGTGAGCGCCGCGATATCGGTGGCGCTGCCCCAGCTCTGTCCGGCCTTGGGACCATTCGGAATCCATGGCGCGCCCTGATGCGTGAAGGCGAACGGCTTGTAATAATGCACGGTCAGGATGATGTGGCGGTCATCCTCCGGCAATTGCAGCGTCTGTAGATCTTCCGGATCCTGCGAGTTGAGCGCGGCGACGATCACGAAACGCGTGCGATCGACACTGCGAATGGTGGCGAGCACGGCCGACACGATCTCGTTCCATGCAGCGAACGTCATCGGCGCGCCGGGTTCGTTGAGGATCTCGAACATGGCCGACGGATACTTCCCGCGATAGCGGTTGGCGATCTGCTGCCAGAACGCGATCAGTAAATTCTTGCAGCGGGGGACGTCGGTCACGCATTCGTCGCTGTTGTGCTCGTCGATGACGGGGATAAGGCCGGCTGCGATGGTTGCCGTCACGGCGTCGTCGAGCGCTGCGAGCACGACGGGATCGACGATGCCGTCGGCGTTCATGTAGCGAAAAGCGTGGAAGTTGATCCGCACATGCTGGAAGCCGGCCTCGCGGATGCGGCGGAAATTGCGAAACCGGAACGGCGCATCGACACCACCATCCCACAGGCCGTCATAGCCCAGCACATTGATGCCGCGGCCGAGCTGGCGCGCGGCGGCAGTCGCGGGATCGTCGGCGGCCATGCCTGGCGTGGCGATCGCGATCCACAGCACCAGCGTGACGAAGATGCGAACGATCATGCAAGGTCCCCTCGCGTCGGACCGCGCGTGGCGTTGAAGGCGAAGACGAGGACCAGAATGGCAATGAACGAGGTCGACTTGATGAACATCCACTCGGTCACGTTGATCTGGTAGCCCATCGTCATGAATCCGATCAGCGCCACGATGCGCGAACGCTCCATTGTGCCGTTGGCAATGGCGTGTGTAAGGCGTACCGCGAACAGCAAGGTGCACAGCGTGAACCAGGCGTAGCCGACCACGCCGAGCTCGACCAGGATGGCGACGAAGCCGCTGTGAAAGTTGTCGAGCACCCAGCCATGATGGCGCTCGAAGGCGATATAGATGTCGCCGATGCTCCAGAAGCCGCCGAGGCCGAAGCCGAACAGTGGATGCTCGTCGAGATGCGCGAGGGCGTGCTGCCAGATGAACGTGCGTTCGGTGAAATCGACGCGGGTATCGCCGATCTGGAACGCGTCGGCACCGGTCGCATACAGATAGGCGATCATCAGCGTCGCGACGGTCATGATCAGCAGCGGCGCGAAGGACAGTACTTTGGCCACATTGCGCGAGCGGCCTGCCAGGAACACGATGGCGCAGGACAGCAGCGCCAAGCCGCCGCCGCCGCGCGACTCGGAACCGATCGCGCAGGCCGCCGCGCAGAGCAATGACAGCCCATAGATCCAGGATGCGCCGCGCGTGAGCCATAGATAGCCGGCGAAGAACATCGCCATGCCGCCGAGGACGCCGAGCGACTGCTTGGACTCGAACACGCCCTGCCAGTTGCCAGCCTGCATCCAGTTCGATGCGACGCCGATATCCGGCGCCACGATCACCACGACGATGGAGGCGATGGTGAGCACCAGCAGCCCGAGATTGACGTCGTAGATGACATCCTGCAAGCGACAGCGCGATGCCAATGTGAACGCACCCACGGTGGTGATCGTCATCGCGACGGCTTTCATCGTGCTCGCCGGTGCGAGGTCCGTCCACAGCACTGATATCACCACGTATCCGTAAAACGACACCAGCGCCCAGGTGTCGAAACCGAATGCCGCGACGGGGGCCGGCCGCGCGGCGCGGGCGGCGATGATGATGGCGATCCAGCACGCCACGCCGATGGATTGCTGGATCCAAGCCAGGTTGGTCGGCAGGATCTGTTCGTGGAAATTGCTGGATGCGCCGATCACGTTGACGATCAACGCCACCCGCAGGATGACGGTCCACATCCGCTGTCGATCGTGCGGCCACGCCAAGGCGGGCGCGGCCGACGTCGCCGTCAGGTCTGTCCCGCTCACCCCGCCCGACGGGCGGTCATCGGAGCGGCATCGCTCCTCTGGCCTGGCCCGGCCTCCGCGGCCTGCACCCGCGCGGTGCGATAGATGTCGAGATCCGAACGGTTGGCGATCATGCCGATGAACTTGCTGCGGCGGGCTGCGACGGCCTGCACGACATCGGGACGCTCCAGCGTCGCGGCGTCGGCGGATACCAGGGCCGCAGCATCCGCCAATGCGATCAGGCGCTGGCTCTGCGTTTCGCTCACCGCGCTGCCGGTATCGATGACGATGGCGTCATAGCTCGCCCGCAGATAGGTCAGGGCGTCGAGGATGACGTGTCGATCGGCAAGGTCGAGAAACTGCGCCTGATCGGCGATGCCGAGATGAAGCACATCGGCGGCGCCGTTCGACGCCTTGTCGATGGCGAATTCCGGCGGCAATCCCCCCTTCGCGGTCTGCGCCAGGCCGACGCGGCGCTGCGCCACGTCTGACAAAACATGGCTCGCATCGAAGCGGAGCACGCGCGCCTGGCCGCTGCGCGCCAAAGCATCGGCGAAGCCGCGCGCGATCACCGACGCTCCTGCACCGGGCGTCGCGCCGCAGAGGGCCAGGATCTGAGGCCGCTGCGCCGAGGCCATAAAATCGGACGCCATGCGCCGGACCGCTTCCTGGAATGGCGAGAACGGCGATGTTAGCGACCAGCCGGCGGTCGCGTCATGTCGGGCGCTGGCGGTGCCGCCCATATGGGGCACATAGCCCAGCGCCGGAAGCGTCACGCGCTCGCGGACGGCTGCGGTTTGGCGATGTGGCTCCGGTGCAGGTGGTGGCTCGGGCGTATGCGGCGGTGCCGGATCCGGTGCGCTGGCCGGGGCGGGCATCGTGCTGCGATCGGTGGCCGCGACGAACAGCAGGGCCAGCAGCGCGCTGGCGAGCAATGCCGCGGCCAGCAGCAAGGTGCGGCTCGGCCCGTTGGCACTGACGGGGGCGATGGCGGGCGATATGATCCGGGCCTCGGCGGCCTGCATGCCTTCCTGCTCGCGGGTTTCCTTGTAGCGTGCGAGCGAACGCTGCAGGATGGCGCGCGCCGCCTCGGCCTCGCGCTCCAGTTCGTTGAGCCGGACAGTGGCGAGATCGTTGGTGGAGGTGGCGGCCTTGAGGCGTGCCAGATCCGCTTCGAGGCTTTTCTGCCGGCTCTCGGCGGCTTCGTACTCGCCTTTGACACCGAGCATGATGCGCCTGATCTCCGCATCGATCTGCCGGGTGATGGCGGCCTGTTCAGCTTCCGAGTTTTTCAAGGCAGGATGCCTCGGCCCCAGCGACTGTGCGAGTTCAGCGCCGCTCTTGAACGCCACCGCATATTGTGCGCGCAACGCCGCGATCACCGGCGATTGCAGCGTCTCGATCAGCGACTGCCGCGCCGCCGGATCGCTTGCGGCCTTGTCGACCTGGCGCAGCCGCGCCTTCACGTCTTCGCTGCGCACCCGCGCGGCGATCAGCTGCTGATTGGTATCGGCGAGCTGCTGCTCGACGACCGAACGTCGCTCGCCGCTGTTGATCAGCCCGTTCTGTTCCCGATAGCGCGCCACCGCTGCATCGGCATCGGACGACTGCTTGCGCAAAGTGGTCAGACGTTCGGCGAGAAAGTTCGATGCTTCCGAGGTGGCACTCGAGCGCGAGGTGCTCTGCTGCTCGACATAGGTGGTGGCCACGGCATTGGCGATCTGCGCGGCACGTGTCGCACTGGGCGATCGGTATTCGATCTCCAGCACATAGGTGGCGCCGCGGCGGCGGACTTTCAGATTGGTCGCGAACTGCCGCAACGCATATTGCATCTTGGCGTCCGGCTCCTTGCCGAACAGGGAACGCAGCAGGCTGCCGACGCCGGTGGGAGGCGCAAATTCAGCTTCGTCTTCGAGTTTGAGATCAGCAATCACCTTGCGCGCGATGGCGGAGGACTGGATCACTTCGATCTGGCTGTCGACGGCGCCCATGTCGTTGCCGATGCCCGACAGAACTGCGTCGGATTGCAGCACGCGCTGTTGCCGCGGATCTACGAGAACGATGGTCGTGCCGCTATACATTGGCCGCATCAGCACGATGGCCGCGGCAATGCACAGAAAGACGATACCCCAGGCGATGACCAGCCGACGGCCATTGTTGCGCAGCAGGGCGATCAGAAGGGCGGGGCTGAGCAGCGTATCGGCCATGGAGGGCGATTGCAGCGTAGCCGGTGCCCGATGAGGAAACTGCTCGCTATACGCCACGATACGAACCTCAAACGACTCACGATCGGCGGTCCGCGCTGCGCGCAGGATGGCCGGATCGGTCCACATACAAACGCCGAGAAAGCACTGCCGGGAGAGCTCTGCTCGAAGAAAGCATCGCCGCAACCGAATACTACTTCAACAGATCGCTGCTCCAAGAAGCAACGCCAGGTCATTGTTCAGAAACGTAAAGGATTAGCCTTAATGGCCGGTTACCGATCAGGTGATGCGGCACGCTCCCGATGTCACTCGTCGTAAACTCTAACCAATGGTTAACAGCACGCGGCTAATTGCAGCTTTCTTGCATTCGGTTAACCAGTGTTTAACGCTGTGGCCAATCCGCCCATGCCTTTTACTACACATCTAATCATATGCGTATTATGGGTGGAGCCATGGTTGGACAGCAAAACATCAGCGCCGCGCGCGGCGAGCCGGCTGCGATCGAGGAAGCGGATCAGGCGGTGCCATTGGCGAGTGCCGAGCGCCGCGAAGCCTCCGACCGCCGCGTCTCGTCATACGTCGCCACGCAGCAGAATCTCGCGCAGCTCGCGATCGAGGAACGTCGGCTGAACCCGGATCGCCGGGGCAATGTGTTTCACCGCTGGCGCAGGCTTTCGCTCGGCGGCCTTCCGGTGGTCGCTGCGGCCTCCAAGGAAACCGCACGCGTCATGGTCGATGAAGCGCTACGGCGCAGCGCCTTGTGGCGCTTTCCTGCCTATCTCACCTCGACCAACGGCGAAGTGACTTATCGCTGCGCCGTCGATAGCGCCGAGCGCGAATTGTTCATGCAGGCCGATGCGATTCATGCCGATGGCATGGCGCATGTGTTTGCCTCGCGGCTGCACGATGCCGAGGGCCTGCCTGAGCGCGTCGCCACCTCCGACCTGTTCTACGATGTCGCCGCCGAAGCCGCCGCGCGCGGCGCCAGCATGTATCTGCTCGGCGCCACCGAAGCCTCGAATGCCGGCGCTGTGGCCGCCGTCAAGGCGCGCTATCCCGATATCAAGATCGCCGGCCGTCGGCATGGCTT
>SDZE01000413.1 GCA_004173095.1 Bradyrhizobiaceae bacterium | reverse complement strand
CATGGTCGATTCCGATGATGTTCTTGAGGGTCACGCGTGCACCACCTTGCATTGGATTGGGCGCGTAAACTATGCAGAATGCGGATGTGCTGCAAGGGAACGGATCATGTGATCTGCCCTGCGTTGCGCTATGATGATGCCGTCCAAATTGAGACCTGAAAGGCTGACGATGGAAACCGCCAATGCGCCCTGGCCGAAATCGCTATGGGCCGCCGTCACGCCTGCCGGGCCCGATCTGCCTGAACTCAAAGGCAGCGTCGAGGCCGATGTCGTCGTCATCGGCGCTGGCTTCACCGGCCTCTCCACGGCGCTTCATCTGCGCGAACAGGGCATCGATGTCGCGGTGGTCGAAGCTGTCGAGCCCGGCTGGGGCGCCTCCGGGCGCAACAATGGCCAGGTCATCCCGACGCTATCGCGGCCCGATCCCGAGGACATCATCAAGCGCCACGGGGCTGCCGGCGAGCGGCTGGTAGGCCTGATCCGCGACAGCGCGTCGATCCTGTTCGATCTCGTGCGGCGCTATCAGATCCAGGCCGAGGCAGAACAGAGCGGCTGGGTGCAACCGGTGCATTCGCCGGGGCGGATCAAGATCGCCGAACGCCGCGTGCGGCAGTGGTCGAAGCAGGGCGCGCCGGTGGAATTGCTGTCGTCCGACGAGATGCGCACCATGCTCGGATCGAGCGCTTGGTACGGTGGCTTCTGGAACAAGAGCGGCGGCCATATCAATCCGCTGGCGCTGGCACGCGGCCTTGCGCATGTGGTGCTGCAGCAGGGCGGGCGCATCTATGCGCGCTCACCGGTGGACAGCTATGAGCGCGAGGGCGACCGCTGGATCGTGCGGACGGCGCAGGGGCAGATCAGCGCGCGCGCACTGGTCGTCGCCAGCAACGCCTATACCGGCGAATTTTCGAAGCAGCTGTCGCCGGGCATCGCCTCCGAGGTGATGCCGGTGCTGTCGTGGCAGATGGCGACCCAGCCGCTGTCGGAACAGGCGCGCCGCGTCATCATTCCGGGCCGCCAGGCCGTCTCGGATACCCATGGCGAGCTCTATTTCATGCGCTACGACGCGCGCAACCGTCTGGTCACCGGCGGCAATGTGGTCGGCTTCGGCGACAAGACGGAGCGGCTCAA